>JBNJGX010000107.1:0-7676 GCA_051748025.1 Bacteroidota bacterium | reverse complement strand
ACACCGCCTGCCTGTTGGCAGACAGGGACAAGTTTCGCTACGCCGGGAGGTTTTTGAGCTTTGTTTTTATAATACTATTTTGTGTTTGTCAATAAAGTCAGTGTCTGGTTCATAATGTTCGAGTTCAAGGCTTGCGAAGTATTTAAAACCAAGGAGTCCCGATTGCTATCGGGATGACTGTTTTAAATACGAGCCTGCCTGCCGCCCGCCTGCCGGACGGGCAGGGCAGGCAGGCGTAACGCAGAAATCGGACATTATGGACAGACACTATTTTATATCAGGATTATCTAAAATCAGGTTCAATTGTTTCAGTTGATCTTTAGATGTAAAATACCCCATTTCCTTTCTTTTCAGAAGAATCTTTCGTGCTTGTTCATTATTAACTCCCTGAAAGCTTGCTAATTCAAATTCATTAGCTGTATTCAAATTAACATACAGTGTATCTTTATTTTTATCAGACCACAAGACCCTATTTATTTTCATGTCCGGGTTTTTAACCCATAATTCGGGACCGACATTTTTATCAATGTGTATTTCTCCTGCCAGGACCTTGTCAATTAAAGTATCCAAGGTTTGCTTATATTGCTTACGTTGAATGCTATAATTCTGATAATCACCCATTATTCCGTAAAAAGAAAGTTTTTCATACATTTCCCCAAGGTCATTATTGATGGTTTTTCCCTTAGTGATTTCAATAAATATCTTAGTTAACTCTTCTTGATCATCAGGAAATTCCTCATTCCAAATTTTTAAATATTCTATGATTGGCACTTTTCCTTGTAAGTCCATCTTATTTAATAATTTCCACACCCAAAAGTGTTTTAAATATATATTCTCAAAAGGGGTAAAGATGTCACTGGTCTCATATCCATCGGGAATTGGGCTAAGCAGGAAATTATTGTAAAAAGCTTCTTCCCTGAAATTATTTTGTAAAATTTTATTCGTGTTTATCTTATAAAAAAAGGTAGCCATAAAACCTTCACAAGATAGCATTTGTTGTGCATTTTTTAATTGGGTAGGATCAAACAATGGAGATGTGTGATATAACAGTATTTTTTCATTATCAGACAAGTTACCAAGGCTAACGCCTTGTGGCAATAATTTTTTAAAAGCAAAACAATTGTTTAACACTCCTTCTAATCTTAATTCTTCATCAACAAATTGATGCCACAATAATGGAGTATAATCAAACTTTCCGTACCTGTCTTGAATCATTTTTTGGTACTTGGAAATGTTATCAATTGTCAGTCGCTGAAAATGCTCACCAAACCCTTCATATATAGCCATGTAATAATCGGTAATTCCCATGCTTACATGCATTTTAGAAGACTTAAATAATTCAGGATTATTAACAAATTCATTCCAAATATTTTTCATCATAACATGGCCTAATTCATGAGAGAAAATATCAAAGTCACCATTTCTCAGATCTTCATAGTTTAACATAAGATCGACGAAATTCAATTCCGGGAAATTTGACGTTTTATTATCTTTTGTTATGGATATACCATTTCTTGCAAATCCTCCTGGACTTTTCGACAATAACAATACATTCGGTCCATCAATATTTCCTGACAAATTGCGACTACATTGGTTCAATTTCAATAATGATTGAAAAAAGGAGTTATCAATTTCTTTTACAATACCTTTATAAAGAATAGAATCACTTAAGGTTTTTGCTGCAATTAAATCATCTGAAGATACGATTTGCTCCAATACAATCAATTTCTCAGAAGGTTTTGGAAAAACCAATGAATCTATTTTACTTTGAGAATAGCCCCCAATTGATGTGGCTATAACAAACACCCCTAATAAATATGTTTTTATTAGCTTCATAATTATCACAATTTATGATTCTGCTGCAAATTTAGTAGATAATTTTAACTTTCATACAAATAATAAAAGATCATTTAATAGACAATATATCAACCAAAAATAGTAGTTTTGTGGTAAAAGGTTTTGGGAGTATCTCAAACGTTTAAATCGTAAACTATAATAAGTTAAACTTTGTGGCAGAGGATATCATCCATCAGGCCCAGGGCAAAGCGGCTTATGCCTTCAAAACCATATAAATCAGCCTGAAACCGGTATTTATCGTCCGCCAACTGCACAATGTTTTTTGCTGACAGCGGGTATTCTTCTTTCAGCAAACTGGCTGCCCGCAGGCTCATCTCAATTATAACCTGCACCTTCTCCCCGCCTGCCATCCTGAAAACATCGGTTTTTGTGGCGTTATGCTTGTCTTCATGCTGCCACATGGTTTTGAGCATTTCTACTTCCCCGATCCGGGAAATTTTAAACAGTTTATTGGCTTTTTTATCTGCATCATAACACCACAGCGACACATAATTGGTGGTGAATTCTATGGGCTCAACACGCCTGTCTTTGATGGATGCGCCGCTGGCAGATTTATAATCTTTCAGCAAAATTTGCCGCTTATTGTCAATGGCAGTAATGATCTTCCTGATGTTTTCTCCCTGGATCTGATTAATGATGTTTTCTGCCACAAACCTGGCATCATACAGGGAATAAAGTTTATTCACAAGGTTTTGTTTTATCTGGTTGTTTGAGTCGATGCTGTTGATCGCCTGTTGCAGTAAGTATGATTCTTCCTCACTGAAATGCAGCAATTTACTCAGCTCTTTGTATGCCCGGCAATCGTGCAGCAAACGAAAACGGTCCCGCTCTTTATCCAGGATAAAGCCCACTTCCTTAAACAAATCAAAATACCGGTACACCGTGCGTTTGGAAATATCAAAACGATCGCATAATTGGTCAATACTCACACCCATCCGTGTATCCAGGGCTATCAGCATTTGCAGTAATCTCCTCAATTTGTGCTGGTCTGTCATTGTCCGGCTATTTTGCACCAAAATAATAAGAATTTTTTTTATCACAAAATACCGGTTGATTTATACCTGGAAATATGCTTTTATGGCATTTTTACCATGTCCATCCTCAGGGTTTATTGCTTTTTTTGGGCAGCGGGAAAAGCTTAGCATATCAGATACGTGGTCACTGCCTGCGGCCTGTATCTGCCCCGCAGCTCGCTGGCTGTTGCACTCTGCCCGGACAGGAGTTTCCTCCCTCCGGTCACTCTGCCGGACAGGCAACAGCACAGCGACCTGCAGGCCAGGATGCCGGCCTCCCTGCCCGTCCCTGACTGCCGTCAGGCAGGCGGCAGGCGGGCGTCAGGCTGCAGCAGTAAACATTCAATAACAGCATATATGTCCCGTGACAATTACTGTTTGTGTATTATTCGATATTGACATTTGTTTTTTTGCAATTTATCTGTATCACTGTACTTGATAAACAAATCTCATTAATACAAATTTCATTGGTTATGCAAAGATTCGAACAATAAAAGCATTACTTTTGCACTTCTAATAATAAGCGGCGTTATGGTATCAAATACATTCAAAATAAAGCTCAATTCAGAAATTGGCAAACTCAATGGTGTCATTCTGCATTCACCGGGTGCAGAAGTGCAGAACATGACCCCCGAGAATGCTGAACGTGCATTATACAGTGATATACTAAATCTGAAAGTGGCACAAGCGGAATACAATCAACTTTCCGGGTTTCTTGAAAAAATCACAAATACCTATCAAGTTAAAGAATTATTAAAGGATTTACTGCAAAACAGCCGTTTAAGGGAAAACCTGCTGGACCGGATATGTAACAACGAAAATGTCATGAATCAACGTCACGTTATAGACAGCATTGATCATGAAAAACTTGCTGACCAATTAATCGAAGGTGTTGTCATGACAAAAGACACACTCACTGCCTATCTGAGTAAAAAGAGATACGCACTAAAGCCACTGCATAATTTCTTTTTCACACGTGATGCAGCCATTGCGATAAATGATAAAATTCTCATTTCACGGATGGCAAATAAAGTAAGAGAACGGGAATCTATCATCATGCAATCAATCTTTGATTTTCATCCCTTGTTTTCTGCCAATACGGTAAATCCGGCAGAAGATAAATTTTTTAACGAACAAACAAGCATCGAAGGGGGTGATGTGCTTGTGGCAAGAAATGATGTTTTGTTGATCGGTAGCAGCACACGAACAACATCACAAGGGATCGATTATCTTTTGCATCGCTTACGCGAAAGGAAAGAACACATGCACATTATTGTCCAGGAGTTACCATATTCCCCGGAATCCTTTATTCATCTTGATATGGTGTTTACTTTTCTTGACAAACACAAATGCATGGTATATAAACCCCTGATCCTTAAACCCAATCGTTATCAAACCGTACACATAAGTATTGAAAACGGAAATGTAAATTTCAATGAAGAAGAAAATTTACTTACCGCACTAAAAAAACTGGGGATTGATATAGAACCGGTTATATGTGGCGGGACTTCCGACTCATGGATACAACAAAGAGAGCAATGGCACAGTGGTGCTAACTTTTTCACTTTTGAACCCGGAAAAGTGATCGGTTATGAGCGGAATAATTACACCATAGATGAACTTAACAAACACGGATTCGAAGTATTAAAAGCTCAGGATGTGATTAAAGGTAAAGTGCATCCGGATGATCATAAAAAATGTGTGGTTACCATTGGTGGATCAGAATTATCACGCGGTGGCGGAGGAGCACGTTGCATGACATTACCTTTTAACAGGGACGATGTAACCGGGGTGTAGATATTTATTCTACAGCCCACCGGACATGCCCGATTTTTAGCACAGTAGTTTTTCCTACTGACCTGATTAATACTTTATAACAAAATATCAAATTATTTTTGTTTCATGAATATTTATTTGTATTTTTATGTTTTGATGGTATATAATTTTTAACACTTATGAAAAACTTAATGTCAATACTTACACTTGCCGGGTTGTTCTTCTTTCTGTCACCGGTGCTTAATGCCCAGGAGCAGTCAAACGGCGATAACGAAGAAACAGAATCACAGATCGAACAATATAAACATGGGATAGGCGCAGCAGCCGGGTTTACCACGGGATATGGCTTATCATACCGCTATTATTATGACAGGTTTGTGTTTCAGGGAACCTTTGCCCCCATGGTCGAAAGCAGCAAAAACATGACTTTTAGCTCCGGGTTGACTTTTATGTACAGGCTTGTGGATACGGAACATACAAACCTTTACCTGTATGAATCGAACCATTGGCACCATGATAAAAATATTAATGACAATGATTATTATTACAACGATCCTTACTCAAGGTATTCGGAAAATATTAATCATAATATATATATCGGTTTTGGAACAGGGTTTGAGCTTATGTTGTGGAAACGTGTGTCGCTAAACATTATGGTTGGTTATGCATACGTACACGGCATACATAAGTCAGAAGAAATTATAACCACCTTTGATGATGAGGTAGTTGAAGAAAATAACAATAAACATAAAACCGACAGAATACATCCAAGTATAGAAGGCGGACTATATTTTTGTTTTTAACTTATGCGCATGAAATATCTTAAAATATCATTATTTCTGTCGCTGATCTTGTTTGCCTGCATCAATCTTGGGGCACAGGAAGCTGACGGAGAGCAAGCTGAAGAAAAAGAAGAACAATTCAGGCATGCCATTGGCGGCGCTTTTGGAAAGACCAGCGGCAAAGGTCTTGCATACAGGCACACCATAGATAAATTTTCTGCCCAACTGGCTTTTTTGCCTAAGGTTGAGGATTTTAAAAACGATTTTGAATATACCACCGGCCTGACATTCTTTTATGAACTATTTCATACTGAGCATGTTAATTTGTTTGTGTATCAATCAAACCAGTATCATTGTTTTGTTGAAAAAGGTTATTATCCGCCTTATCCAATGCCTGAACCTGTAAGAATGCCGGGAGAAACATATCATCATTATAACATGGGCCTCGGTTTTGGTTTTGAAATTGTCATGTTTAAAAGGCTTTCGCTTAACCTGATGATTGGGTATTCAGCACAGGAAAATTTCAAAAAATACGTCATTTCACCTGAATTGGGTGTGTTTTATAATTTCTGACATGTATGCGGTATTTAATGATTATTACCGGACTTGTGGCTTTTTTGTTTTTCCATCCTGTTTCGATGGATGCACAGGAAAACCAGGGCAAAGCATACTATAAGCACGGTTTGGGTGTGGCTGCAGGAAGTACGACGGCATACGGCTTGTCATACCGGTATTACATGAAGCCGGTGGCATTTCAGTTTACAGCAATACCTAATTATAGCCGATCCGCCTTTGCACGCTTTCACAGTGGCCTGACATTTATGTATCACCTTGTACCGGATAAGAAATCATCATTCTTCCTTTATCAGTCAACGCATTGGCACATGTACCGTGATTTAAAGGAACACGAAAGCATTTATGACACTGATAAAAGTTTTGATAAATTTAACACCGGCCTGGGTTTTGGTGCAGAGTTTAATTTTCACGAACAGGTTGTTATTAGCGTGATGGCCGGTTATGCAGCATACAGGAATTTCAGTGAACTTAATGTAACCGGAGAGCTCGGTTTGCACTATCTTTTTTAATGTATAGTAATGAGATACAATTATTTACCATACCTGTTGTTTTTGTTTGTTTGGCTTATGCCTGGCCACAGTAATGGACAAGTTGCAACGGATGCAGAAACCGTCAAACCGGACATTGAGCCGCATCATGCATTTGGTATTACAGCAGGATATACCAATAATACTGGGCTTTCTTACAGGTATTATAAAAATGATTTTGTTGTGCAAATAAGTTCAAAACCTAAATTTGCAATGAATGATTACTGGCATGATGACATATTTTTTGATATAAACGCAGGGGTAGCCGTGATGTATCGATTTCATAAGCTCCGGCGTTTGAATGTTTATGCTTATGAATCAACCCACAGCTTTTTAACGGGACGTACGCATGATAAAACTTTTTATGTCAACCAGGGGGGCGGTATATGTTTTGAAATCCTTTTCGGTAAACATGTTGCTTACAATATTTTTATGGGTTATGCTGCCCTTGAAAATTTTGAAAAGTTCAGCATGATGGGTGAAATGGCATTGTATTACCATTTTTAATATGTTTGCATTCGAATATGACAGCAGAAACAGGATATTTTTACAGATTTTGATAAAGGTTACTTTAATAAATAAAATATGCCACAGATTGCACAAATTACCACAGATTAAATGAAATGCTTTTGTCACGATTTTTGCTTGCTGCGCCGCAAAAATCCCGCCAAAAGGGTTTTCGGGGGTGTTTGTATACCCCGGATTACGGTCGGTAAACCTCCCTCATCCGGGGTCATTTATATTCGACCCTTTCAGGGTCGGGGGGTGGTACGGTATCATTGAGCTTCAGCTTCTTCATCCGGTGGCTTCGTATCCGGGGGCTTTGAGACATTCCGGCTACCGCCGGAACCCTCAGCCACCTACCTGGGTAACACCACAGGTGATTGAGGGATTTTGCCTTAGCAAAATCGTCTCGAAATCACCGGTTACAATGCTTTTGTCACGATTTTTGCAGAAAAGCAAAAATCCCGCCAAAAGGGTTTTCGGGTGGTCGTGTAACCCACGGGTTTCGCAAGCTACACCCGTGGTTACAATGTTGTCACCCACTTCGGGGTTATTTGAGCTCCTCGCTTAGCGATTAGCCTGGGCAATAGCGGACGCTAATTCGCTTAGCGAGGAGCTTCCGGTATTTTCACCGCACCACC
>JBNJGX010000106.1:1782-7800 GCA_051748025.1 Bacteroidota bacterium | reverse complement strand
GTCCTACTGTGGTTCAAAAAACGGGGCAGATGCCGGCGTGGAACCACATAGGCACAGTAGAACACATAGGATTTCACATAGGGTTTAAGCAATAACAATATATTTTAACAACAATGTTTTTTAATAGAGCTTTAATTATTATTTAGTGCGTGTCTATAAAGTCGGCCATTTATCTATATTTGAATAATGGGAACGAATAAGTCCGAAGACCGAAGTCCGGAGACGGAAGTAAAGCATACATTTTTAAAGTAAAAATTAATTAATGTGATATCTTCCGACTTCCGACTTCGGACTTCCCAATATATAAGCTGTGTCTTGTAGCCAGCCTCTATTAATTGCCCCTTAATTTTACCTGAAATCTTTCAATTGTTCCATCAGTTTTTTCCGTGCAAAAAATATCCTGCTTTTTACCGTGCCAATTGGTAAGTCCAACTCTTCAGCTATTTCCTGATACTTATATCCATGGCTGAACCTTGTAAACGGAATACGGTAAGCATCATCAAGCTCATAAATGGCTTTATGTATTTCCCCGGCACTGTAAGTTGACTCAGGTGATACCGATTTTGCCGATTGACTGCTGTTGATGAAATAATCATCATTGGTGTTGTCAAATGTGGTTTTCTGACGCGCAGCTTTGTTGTAATTGTTTATAAATGTATTTTTCAGGATGGTGAAAATCCAGGCTTTGAAATTGGTATTTTCAATGTATTTGTCCTGATTGGAAATGGCCTTGTAAAAGGTTTCCTGTACCAAATCTTCTGCTTCTTCATGATCAGAAACCAGGCTAAAAGCAAAATACTTAAGGTTATCTTTGATATCTATCAATTTTTTGTTGAATTCTTGTGTCTGCATATCTCAGTAATTTTAGATTAAAATTAAACCGTTTTATTTTAAATTCATTGTAAAATTAAATTTAATTTAGACTAATTCCAAATAAAAAGGCTTAAAAGTTCCTTAAAGTTTTGCATTTTGTGATTAACAGGCCAAAGGTTTTTATAAACAGGCTTATTTGTTTGATTAAAGTTGAAGTTTCGCAAATAAAATATTCAATAATCACTGGTAGATTGCAGGCAACTTTTCTTTTGTACCCATGACGCCACAAAATGTTGTTATAATTCGCTTACTATGTTTTCTTTGTGTTCTTAGTGTCTTTACCATCATGTGTTGGTACAAGTGCGGGAATTGTTATAATAATTTTGTCCAAATGCACAATTCAACCCATGCAGACTTACGCATTAACTTTTTCCAATGCTTCCCTGATAGTTATCACGCCCATTTGAGGTAACAATTTTACCCCGGCTTGTGTCAACACACTTGATGCTTTCGGACCAAACGGGCCACTGGTAACTACCACATCAGCGCCAGCCTGAATTACTGCCTGTGCTGCCTGGATGCCAACACCATGGCCGGCATTTTTTTCTTTATTCTCAATAAATGTCAGGTTTTCATCATTATCATCATAAATGACAAACCCCGGAGCTCTGCCAAAACGTTCATCCAGTTTGGCGTCCCAGTCTGCTTTATCAGAAGGAAATACAATTTTCATAATACAGTTATTTTAAGGTTTCAATAATCATGTTCCATGCTTGCCGGAAAAGATCAGTCAAATCCTCCCGGCCATATTCCGGTACCGTAATGCCTTCGCTAATGGCTTTAGAAAATACAGGGTCATACGGCAATTCAATCGTATATCCCAGGTGATTAGCGGCTGCATATTTTTTGATATCGGCAGCCAGGCCTGCATTTAAATTGGCCTTATTTAAAAGGATAACGGCAGGGATCTGCATTTTGTTCAACAGGTCGTTCATCCGTTTCATGTCGTGCCAGCCTGATTGAGTCGGTTCTGTTACGATCACGGCCAGGGAAGCCCCTGTCAGCGAAGCTATTACCGGGCAACCAATACCCGGGGGGCCGTCTGTCAGGATGATATCTTTCTTAAACTGTTCTGCTTCTTCACGGCTCCTGTTCTTCACTTCGGTGACCAGTTTTCCGGAATTATCGGCTGCAATATCCAACCTGGCATGCACCATGGGTGTGTCAAGCCGTGATGTGGCTTCAAAAAGCAAACCTGCGCGTTGTGTTTCCATATGTAAGGCATTCTGTGGACATACATGCGTACACAACCCGCAACCTTCACAATCAAGTGTATTGATTTTCAGTTTTGAATCATGTATGGAAATGGCATCAAAATGGCAGTGTTCGATACAAATCCTGCACCTGGTACATTTGTCCTGATCCACAACAGCCAATTTTCCACTGTAAAAACTTTCCTCTTTGGTATTTTCCGGTGCCATCAGCAAATGCATATCTGCCGCATCCACGTCAGCATCAGCCAGTACAATATCCTTCGCTGCAAGCTGTGCCAGGGCTGCTGTTACCGATGTTTTTCCACATCCGCCTTTCCCTGATATGACAACAATTTCTTTCATAATTGCATGCGCTTTTTCAAGTTATTACCCAGTTGCTGCCAGGCTTCGCCAATTTCATTGTTCAACTTATATAAAAGTTCCCCGCGGGAATATGCTTCAGCTATCTGTTGGCTTTGAGGTATTCTGCCAACAATGTCAAGGCCTTCTTTTTTACAGTAATCTTCAATCAGTTCGTCTCTGCCACTGCCTGCTTTGTTTAACACTACCGCCATAGGCCTTTTTATCTTTTTTACCGTTTCCACGGCTATCTTAAGATCATGCAAACCAAAAGGTGTGGGTTCTGTCACCATCAGCACAAAATCAGCATTTTTGGTTACTTCCATCATCGGACAGGATGTGCCGGGGGGGGCATCCATAATGATAAAACTGTTATCTATGGCTGCATTTTCCAGGTTTTCAAATGCTTTTGATATCAGTGGAACGGCACTGGGCTGGCCTATATCAAGCCGGTTTTCAATCAGGGTGAGATTTTCAAACTGGGGTTTAAAATACGCCGATTCACCCATTTTGTGTTTTTTCATCGGCAAAGCATCATCCGGGCAAAGCGTGGAACATGCATGGCATGAATGACACAAATCCGGAAAAACCAATACCCTGGTTCCAAGAAAAGCTATGGCATTGAATTCACATACCTCAGAACATTTTTTGCATAAGGTACATCTTTGCTGATCCCATTCAGGCACTAACCTGTGTTCATCTTGCCGGAGCATACAAGTCGGGTTGTTGAAAAACAACGATGCATTGGGTTCTTCAACATCCATATCAGACAGCAAAATTTGTTGTATGTTTTCAGGCGGAGTATCTGCCATCAATGCTGCCAGATTTACTGATATACTGGTTTTTCCGGTTCCGCCTTTGCCACTCGCTATGGCTAATTTATATCTCATGATAATCAATGATCACAGGCATTTTCACTGGTTTGTAGTTTTTCGTTAAGATAATCTTCTATAAGCTTATCCGGCGATTTCGGGGGAACACCAACATGTACGGTAATGTTAAAATCGTTAAAAATGGTTATCGCTCGTTGACCCATACCGCCTGCAAGGATGTCTGTAGCACCACGCTCTGCCAGCCATTTCGGCAGCAGGCCCGGTTGATGCGGTGGCGCTTCCAACGTGTTTTTTGCCACAATTTTATCATCTTCAACTTCATAAAGCTCAAAATAGGCACAATGGCCAAAATGCTGGCTTAATACGCCTTCAATTACAGGAATTGCTATTTTCTTCATTGTTACATAGGTTTTCGTTAAACAAAAGCTCAAAGCTAATTAATTAGAACATATGTTCAAAACAAATTAGCAATTTATTTTCAATTATTTGTTTTAAGGGCAGCGGGGAAATTGTCGTATTCATCAGACATGGTCTCTGCCTCCGGCCTTTATCTCCCATTGGAGATGCCGACTGTTGTAAGTGTCATGTCAAGCCAAATATGACACTATCCGCCCTGACAGGATTTTCCGCTGGTCAATCTGCAGTGCGGACAAACAGCACTGCATCTCCAATGGGAGGATACCGGCCTGCGTCAGGCTGCGTAAAAGTGGAGTATTACCTGCATTCACTGGATTTTTCAAAACTTGTGATAAATATTTATAAAAGCTTTTTCAATTTTCATGAATAGGCTGTAACTTTACATCAAAATAAGATCAGATTATGGAAAATTTTATCGTATCAGCACGAAAATACCGTCCGGAATCCTTCGACTCAGTCGTAGGACAGGAAAACATAACCCGTACGCTCAAAAATGCCATTGGCCAGAATCACCTTGCCCAGGCCTATTTGTTTTGTGGGCCCCGCGGTGTCGGAAAAACCACCAATGCCCGGATATTTGCCAAAACCATAAATTGCGACAATCTGGACAGTGACCTGAATCCGTGTAATGAGTGTGAAAGTTGCAAAGCTTTTAATGAGCAACGGTCCATGAATATACACGAACTGGATGCGGCTTCCAATAATTCTGTGGAAGATATCAGGAACCTCATTGACCAGGTGCGGATACCGCCACAAATAGGGCATTACAGTGTCTATATCATTGATGAGGTGCATATGCTCAGTAGCTCGGCCTTCAATGCTTTTCTGAAAACGCTTGAAGAGCCGCCACCACACGCCATATTTATTCTGGCAACCACTGAAAAACACAAGATCCTGCCTACCATTTTATCCCGTTGCCAGGTTTATGATTTCAGTCGCATCAGTGTAAAAGAAATAACCGACCGGCTAAAATTTGTAGCGGAAAAGGAAAATATAAAAGCTGAGGATGAAGCTTTACAGATCATTGCCCAAAAAGCCGATGGTGCCATGCGTGATGCCCTGTCTATTTTTGATCAGCTTGTATCATTTTCCGGCAGTGAAGTGACATACCAGAATACCATTGAAAACCTGAATGTGCTGGATTACGATTATTATTTCCGGCTCACGGATGCTTTTCTGGCATCTGATCACCTTGAAAGCCTTTTGATTTTTAATGAAATTCTTGAAAACGGATTTGACGGCAATTATTTTATTACCGGCCTGGCTTCGCATTTCAGGGATATTTTGGTTACACGTGATACAAAATCCACAAAACTGCTGGAAGTTGGAGATAAGATTAAGGAAAAGTACCTTACCATGGCTGGCAAATGCAGTGAAGCATTTTTGATCAAAGCGCTGGAATATGCCAGTGACTGTGATTATAAATACAAAACAAGTCAAAACAAGCGTTTGCATGTTGAGCTTACATTGATACGTATCAGCAACATCATGCGAATAAAATCAAAAAAGCAGGATAATCCACCGGAACCATCCAAACCCACGACCGAACCAAAGAAACCGGCACAACCGAAACCCGGACCGGAAAAAAATCCCCCCCAGGCAAATGATAACCCGGGGACATACAAAAAGGATGAACCAGTTACAAACAAAACAACCGGTAAACCGAAAGCAAATGCAGATGAAACGCAGGATGCCACGGAAAATAAGCCCGGTATAACTGAGAAAGAAAACGCATCTCCACAGCAGACCATGTCATCCAATGGGTCGAGTATATCCATAAAGGCAGAATTGAACAAAAAGAAAGAAGCAGAGAGTACAAACAATGAAGACAGCCCGTCTCCGGAGAAACAGGATGAAGTAAAAACCAATGAATTTGATCAGGATGCCCTTAATAATGCCTGGCTTGCATTTGCAGAGAAGCATAAAGAACAACCCCGGTTGTACCAAAACCTGAAAAAATATCAACCCGTACTGAAAGATAATTACAGGATTGAAGTTAATATGCCTTCTGAAAGCATGAAAAAGGTACTGGTAAACATTAAGCCTGAGATATTACGTGAATTGCAGGATATTTTGCAGAACAACAAAATTGATCTGTTGGTAAAAACAGCAAAATCCAGCAGCACCGGACCAAAAATCCCCTATACAGTAGAAGAAAAATATCAAGCCATGGCAAAGCAAAATCCTGTTATCGAAAAATTACGGAAAGATTTGGATATGAGTATCAGGTAAACTTTTTAAATCCCAAATATTGCCACGAAGGCACGATGGCACGAAGGCACGATGGCACGATTGCACGATAAATGAGATGGAGTGATTGAGAGAGAGAGATGGAGTGATTG
>JBNJGX010000106.1:0-1682 GCA_051748025.1 Bacteroidota bacterium | reverse complement strand
GAGATGGAGTGATTGAGAGAGAGAGATGGAGTGATTGTGTACTGCAGGGATGCGATTTATCGCATTCCGGATAAGTGCAACAATCTGCGATGTTGAGATGATGTGATGATGTGATAGCACGATGGAACGATGGCGAGATGGAACGAAAGGACGATGGCACGAAAGCACGATTGCACGATGGTACGATGGAGAAATTCCAAATAGCAAATCACAAGCAATTATTATATGAATTCACAATGCTTATTATGTCAGTTGAGATCGATTGGTAAACATCTGGATACCGTAGATATTGCAGAATCAGACCGTATTAAGATCATTCAATCCTTTACAGCATACATTTCACATGCCGATCCAAAAATCACAAACCCCGAGATGGCTGCGGAACTCAACAGGTTGATAGCGGCAAATCATCCCGAAAGGGAAATCTACAGACAAATCAAACGGGAATTCAATGATTTGATGCTGGGCTTATATGATAAATACCATAAGAAGGCGCTGGAATCAGATGATCCTTTGCGAACAGCCATGAAGCTGGCTATTGCAGGGAACATCATTGATTTTGGCCCCAACCATGCTTTCGACGCTGAAGAAACCATTGAGAACGTATTGCATGCCTCGCTCCGGCATGATGATTCAACAGCCATGTTCAGGGATATAAAAAACGCTGAGAACGTGCTTTATCTCGCTGACAATGCCGGCGAAATTGTAATGGACAAATTGTTTATTTCAATGTTAAATCATAAAGGATTGAAAGTGGCTGTGCGCGGCGAACCCGTACTCAACGATGTGGTAAAAGAAGATGCGGCGTATGTCGGTCTGGAAAAAATTGCCCCGGTGATTGACAATGGAGCAGCCATTCCGTCAACGGTATTGCACAAATGCAGTGATGAGTTTGTTGGCATCTATAACAAAGCAGATGTTGTAATTTCCAAAGGGCAGGGAAACCTGGAAGGCTTATTGAATCAGCGGGATAAAAACCTGTTTTTCTTGTTCACGGTTAAGTGTCCTCCCATAGCCAGGCTTACAAACACAGAGGTCGGTGATTTTGTTGTGATGCACAGCAGCCGTTTACCGGATTGTTCTCAAGACCAATGCCTGTGATTGTTGTAACGCTTTAATTGACGCCAAAATAACCACCCTAGGATAAAACCGGAAACGAGCATGCTGACTAACTGTCTCAGAAACTCCTTCTTCTGAAGTGATTCAATATACGCAACCATATCCATATCACTTCTTATCCATTGAACCAACTGGAAAAAAACAAACAAGCCAATCCCTGCTAAAAGTACACCACGGGTGAGGATAAATTTCCATTTGTTTGTTTCTGTTGACATGGTATGTTTTTATTCTTTTTGTGCGGGCATTTGTTTAATATACACATCCTGTTGCGGGAACGGAATAGTGACGCCGTTTTCCCTGAATTTTTTATCAATTTCAAAGCGCAGGTCACTTTTTATCGGCTCAATATAAAAAGGATGATCTGACCAGAATTTAAGCACAAAATCCAGTGAGGAGTTGCCGAAATCATAAAACAAAACAAAAGGGGCAGGTTTTTCGGCAACCTGGGGATGTTTTTTTGCAACGTCCACCAGAATATTTTCCACAAGCCTTACATCACTGCCATAGGCAACCCCTACTTTTACTTCGAAACGTGTTTTTTTTGTGTTATGGCTCCAGTTAAT
>JBNJGX010000105.1:0-7807 GCA_051748025.1 Bacteroidota bacterium | reverse complement strand
TATGAGGCACTCGTGGTCTAAAAACATCGCTTTTCACAAGTTTTTCAAAGTCACCAGGGATAACTATACCTGAAAATTTAATCAATAAAATTCATTAACCCCTAGCGTGACTTTACGAAATAAATTTTTATGAACAGCATAACTATCTGTTTTACAGTTTATAATATAGTTATAAACATGCCCCCTAAGAAAATAGGTGCTAAAATGCTTGCATATTAAGCCAAAAGATTGTAACTATGCACCCTAATTTAAATATTAAAGATTATGGCTTACATCACAAGAAAGAAAATTAGCGGAATAACCTACTACTATGCAGAACAGCGGGAGTGGAAAGATGGTAAAAGCAAACGTAAATGGCAAAAGTATCTGGGTACAGTTGATAATATTATTAGCTCATGTGAAAACAAAGGTCGTAAGCCAAAGTACGCTGTAGTATTTGAACTTGGAGCTGTAGCTGCATTACTTCATGTAAGTGAAGAAATAAAATTGAAGGAATGTATTGATGTTCTGCTCCCTAAAAAAAACCAGGGACTAAGTATTGGAGCGTATCTTGAAATAGCTGCATTAAATCGTGGAATTGAGGCAACGAGTAAAAATGCTATGTGGGATTGGTTTGAAAATACAGTTTTAATCAATTATTATTCACACATCAAGAAGGAAGCATTAAGTAGTCAGCGTTTCTGGGATAATATGGACAAAATAAATGAGGCAGATATACCCAAAATCTGGATGAATATTATCGACAATGCTCTAAAAACTCAACAAATTGATCTTGAAAAGATTTGTTATGATGCTACCAATTATTACACTTTTATAGGGAGCTTTAATCAAAAGTGTAATATAGCCAAAAGGGGTAAAAATAAGCAGGGGAGAACAAATTTGAGACTAATTAATTATGCCTTGTTCTGTAGCAATCAAGACCAAATTCCTTTATATTTTGATACATATGAAGGCAATACACATGACTCTCCTGAATTCAATAAAATTTTACACCAGTTTAAACAGGCGTATGCAGGAAAATTAGATGAATCTAAGCCTATTACGATAATTTTTGATAAAGGAAATAACGCACCGGATAATTTTGAACAGTTTGATGGAAAAGCACTGCGGTTCATCGGCTCAGTAAAGCTTGGAGAACATAAAGAATTGGCAAAAATACCAAATGATGATGAACATTTTGTTCCCTCTATGCATCCGGATTTGGAACAAATAAAAACGTACAGATTAAAAAAACACATTTATTCAAAAGAATTGACAGTAGTCGTTACATTTAACCACAATCTTCATAAGGATCAATTCAAGACCATTCAAAACGATATTGCCCGATGTAAAGAATCATTGGAAAAAATAAAACAAAAACTCGATGACAGAGTAAATGGGTTGATCACAAGAGGGAAAAAACCGACTATTGATTCTGTAAAAAATAAGGTAAAAACCACTTTGAAAAGACCTTATATGAAAACGCTCTTTGATGTTTCATATACGATTAAAAATGGCTTACCAATAATAAATTACAAACTTAATTTGAATGAATTGGTTATTTTAAGTAATACATATCTGGGGAAAAATATTATCATTACAGATAATCATCACTGGAATACTGACGAAATTGTAATTGCATACCATAGTCAATATAAAATTGAACACGCTTTCCGCAATACTAAAAGCCGTAAAAACGGTAGTTGGTGGCCAATGTATCACTACACAGATCATAAAATCAAAATACATGGCTTGTATTGTACTATTTCTATGTTACTCCAAGCGATTATGCAAAGAAAAGTTAAACAAGATAATGTTTATTTATCATTGGAAAGACTTTATAAAGAACTCTCTGAAATCAAAGAAGTGATAAATTATTTTCCCAATAAGAAAAAATCGTCCAACCGGATGAATAAAAATAACACAATTACAAAAATGAATGAGATAAAACAGATACTTTTTAAACTATTTAATATGGATAAATATAACATTATTTAGTGCCAGAAAAGGCATGATTTAATTAATTGAATGCAAGGGCATTATGTCACCATTAAAACATAAATCGTAAAGTCACGCTAAGTTATCTTTTTTGAAGTTCCCCTATTTTTGCTAGGGGCGAGTATTGATTAAGTAACAAGAATAGAATGTCAAAGAAAAAAGTGATGCATTTATTTTTCTGTTTCACCAAATTGTAATATTTTCGGATTTGATATGTCAGGAGGTTTACAAATATTGAAAATACTGATATTATATCCGTTATCACTGATTTACGGAATCATCATATCAGTACGGAATAGCCTGTATAATACCGGGATATTAAAATCCACCAGTTATGATTTTCCTGTTATTTGCATTGGTAATCTCAGCGCCGGTGGTACAGGAAAAACACCACATGTGGAGTATTTAATACGTTTGTTGCAGGAAGATTTCGGCATTGCTGTGCTTAGCAGGGGTTATAAGCGCAGAACAAAAGGCTTCAGGTTTGTTGAGGAAACGGATAATGTCAGAAATGTTGGGGATGAACCCATGCAGATTAAAAAAAAATACCCCCATATTACTGTTGCTGTAGATGAAAAAAGGGTCCGTGGTATCAACAAACTATCCCGGCATGATGATTTAAGGGTTGTGCTGCTTGACGATGCATTTCAGCACCGCAAAGTAGATGCGGGATTAAATATTTTATTGAGTAATTTCAACAGGCCTTTTACAAAGGATCATTTTTTACCGTTCGGACGTTTACGTGAACATGCCCATGAACACAGAAGAGCGCATATCATTATCATTACAAAATGCAGAAAAGACCTCAAACCAATTGAAAAACGGCTAATTGAAAAAGATTTGAAAATTTATCCGTTTCAGTATTTGTATTTTACCAGCCTGGAATATGATGATTTAATTAATGTATATGATAACAACAAACGCATAACCCTTGAAGACATTAAAGAAAAAGAGATGCAGATCCTGGGTGTATCGGCCATTGCCCATAATAAAACCTTCAGGGAAAAACTCAGAGAAATTTCTGATAATGTTAAAATGATAAGATATTTGGATCATCATTATTACAAGAAAAAGGATATTGAACGGATTCAAAAACAATTTAACAACATTGAAAGCGAGCACAAGATAATTATTACAACAGAAAAAGATGCTGTAAAACTGATGGAGATGTCAGAAATACCCGAAGACATTAAAAAGCACTTTTATTATTTACCGGTTCGGGCGGTATTTTTAGGAGATAAAAAACAAGAAGAGGAATTTAAATATCAAATTATACGCTATGTTAAAACAAATCGAAGGTACAGCAAACTTTATAAGGGACAGGATCACCTTAAGTCCTGAAGTAGGAATCATTCTGGGGACAGGTCTCGGTGGCCTTGTTGATGAAATTGAAATCAATGAAACATTGCCATATGACAGCATACCGGATTTTCCGGTAAGTACAGTGGAGGGACACCATGGCCGGTTAATTTTCGGCAGCCTTAATGGCAAATCTATTGTGGCTATGCAGGGACGTTTTCATTATTATGAGGGTTATTCTGCTGAAAAAATCACATTCCCGGTAAGGGTGATGAAAAAACTTGGTATCAAACACTTATTTGTAAGTAATGCCAGTGGTGGTGTAAATCCTGATTTTGAGATCGGCGATCTGATGGTTATTAATGACCACATTAACCTGATCCCAAATCCCCTGATTGGTAAACATCACAAAGGTTACGGGCCCCGGTTCCCTGATATGAGTAAAGTGTATGACCCGGACCTGATAAGTGAGGTTAAACAAATCGCCGAAGAAAACAATATCAAAATTCAGGAAGGTGTTTATACCGCTGTTACCGGACCTACATTTGAAACCCCTGCCGAATACCGTTATTTCCGCATTATTGGTTCTGATACCGTGGGAATGAGCACCGTGCCTGAAGTAATAGTGGCCCGCCAGATGGGTATTCCCTGTTTTGCCATTTCTATTATTACCGACCTTGGTGTGCCCGGAAAGATTGTTGAAATATCTCACGAAGAAGTGCAAAAAGTGGCTTCAAAAGCTGAAAAGAAAATGACACTGCTTATCAAAACCATGATGAAAAGGATATAATCTTTTTTGACCCGTTCACTTTTATATCAGAATATATTTTTACGTTCGGAAATGAATGCCTTATGGGAAATATCTTCGTGTTTTCCAGAGTTCCTGATCCTCAGAACTCCCGATTTGATAATAGCTGAATTAATAGAAGGCCCCTTAAAAGATAACAAACTTTTTTACTTTCCGCAAACCATCATCATTGCTGAATACAACAAAAAATAAGCCGGTGGGTTGTTCAGATTTCCAGGTTAAACTGTTTTGACCGGGATGCATGTTTTCTCTGTGTAATATTTGTCCTGTGCTGTTAATAATAGCGACATCACCGTTAAAATTATAATCAGCCTGAATGTTAACTGTTCCATGTGACGGATTTGGATAGACACTAAAACGTTTGTTTTCACTGTCCGGGACATTGGCTTCCCAGGCTTCCCAATCGTAAATAGCGAGGCTGTATTCCCCCGGCTGTATATCTTCAACATCAATCTTTTTTTGTATGGTTGAAATGGTTTGATTTTCCAATACCTGCCAGTCATCATGTGCATCTGCCCTGTAAACAATTCTCAGAGAATCCAGGCTGTTTGTGATGAAATGGGTATCAAGGTTTGGCAAAGCCCCGGTTTCTGAATTGCTGAAATTAAAAATACCATCAAAACTAAAACCATCCGGCATGTTTGATTCAATCTTCCAGTAACGGTGATCAGCCAGAACAAGGCCGGGTTGCGGTTCTTTCATTTCATCCGGTCCTACCCAATTGTGCGTAACCCTGAGAAAAGCCGAATCCTCCAGAGATTGTACTTGTGTTCTGAAAATCGCATCGTCAAAATAAGAATAACCGGTACTGTTAAGTGTTTTAGCCAAAGAAATTCTTGCATCAGACCACCGTTCATAGTAATCCATCATAACCAGTTCGGGATTAAAATTAAGCGTAAATGTGTGTGACCCATATTCACCATCAAATTCCATGCGTTTTTCAACTATGGTATAATCATCATCCATAAAGCAAATATCCACCCTGTTGTCATCATAAAGATTTTCCCTTGCATATCCCTGCTGATGCACGAATACTTCAACATCATAATTGCTGCCGGTGTTGATAACATTAAATGAATCTATTTTATAATGGGGAAAACCTGTATCAAAAACCCATGAGTTGAAAAATTCTGTCATATCAGTACCGGTATAATCTGATAAAATATCCCGCATTTCTTCTGAACTGATATCATCAAGCGCTTTTTGTTCCAGCATATATTGTACTGCAGGGAAAAAATCATCACCAAGGTAAGCACGGAGACTATGGACAATATCGGCACCTTTTTCGTAAGATGTAGTGCCATAGGTCACATCTTGTGGAACATCATTCAGCGGGTAAAAATCCCCGTCATCAATATGGGCTTTGAGCAGCACACTTTTATGAGAGGAACGGCGGTAATTTTTTGCTGACCTCTCATCTTGCATAAATGCGATATGAAGGGTTTCCGCATATGTTGCCCAGCCTTCGTTTATCCACATTTCTTCTGCATTACGGCATGTGATATAATCTCCGAACCAACTGTGTGATAATTCATGGGCAATCAGACCCTCATAGCTTGTGCTGCCGTTAATAAAAGCGTTACCAATGGCGATATTGGTAGCATGTTCCATGGCACCGCTGTTAAAAGGTATGGCCACATAGCCAACACGCTGCCAGGGGTAAGGGCCGAAATAATTTTCAAAATGGGAAAGGATGGTATCCAGATTCTGAAAAGAATTATTGGCATTGCTAGTATTGCCTTCATATACATATAATTGTACAGGGATATCCCGTTCAATTCCCTGATAATCATATTCAATTACATCGTAAGCACCAACCGCCATGGATGCCAGGTAAGTCGGTATTGCATCTGTCATATTCCAGTGATGGATAAGGGTAGTATCATCACCGTTTACCTGGGTTTGAATGCTGTCAAGAAGGCCATTACAAACGGCTTTTTTATCTGTTTCTGTGGTGATATGAAATTGGTATGTGGCACGGTCAGTAAAATTATCAACACAAGGAAACCATACACGCCCGTAATTATGAGGGATATCTTCAAAACCTACCCCCAGATTGAATGCATAATTATTCTGGAAATAAAACCCACCCCATCCTGAGGGGTCAGTTACCGGATTCCCATGATAATAAATGGTAATGTTCATATTTATACCGGGATTCAAATTCTCACCCAGCTCAATGTCAAGTATGGTATCATTATGGGTAAAATTCAGGTGTTCTGAACCTGACAAAACAGAGTCCACCGTAAGATGGAGTAAATGCAATGATATTTCAGAGGCAGCTTCATGGACGGTAACATTCATTGAGGTATGTGCCTGAATGGCGTCATTTGGAAAATCCAAGTCAGTGATGTTGATATCATAATGAAGTACATCCGTGTTGTCAACATTACTTAATTGTGAAAATGCTGAAGAGGCCAAAAGCAAGAAACAAATTGAAAACAGGCAAATAAACCGTCGTAACATGGTCAGAATAATTTAGTTTGATTATCGTTGTTTGGAATTTTCCCAAGGTGTTCGTAAGCAAGAGGCGTGGTTTCCCTTCCCCTTGGTGTACGTTTGATAAACCCTTCCATTATCAGAAAAGGTTCATATACTTCTTCGATGGTGCCTTCTTCTTCACCTACGGCTGTTGCAATGGTTTTGAGACCAACCGGTCCGCCGTTGAATTTATCTATGATGCTTGTCAGAATTCTGTTATCCATTTCATCTAAACCGCGTGTATCAATATTCAGGGCTTTCAGTGATGATTTGGTGATATCCATATATATGTGTCCGTCACCTTTTACTTGTGCAAAATCCCTGACACGGCGAAGCAATGCATTGGCAATACGTGGTGTGCCCCGGCTGCGTCTGGCAATTTCAAAGCAGGCATCTTTATCAATGCCAACATTGAGTATATCTGCCGAACGCATGATAATGCCCGATAACGTATTGGCATCGTAATATTGCAGGTGATTTGTTATGCCAAACCTTGCCCTTAAAGGACTTGTAAGCAGGCCACTTCTTGTTGTGGCACCAATGAGTGTAAAAGGTTCAAGATTAAGCTGCACAGAACGGGCTGCCGGCCCTTTATCAATCATAATATCAATGCGGTAATCCTCCATTGCTGAATACAGATATTCTTCGACAACTGAGCTTAAGCGGTGAATTTCATCAATAAAGAGGACATCATTTTTTTCGATGCTTGTAAGCAAACCTGCCAGATCGCCGGGTTTTTCAAGTACCGGCCCTGATGTAACTTTAAAACCCACATTCAACTCATTGGCGATTATATTGGCCAGGGTTGTTTTTCCGAGCCCCGGCGGCCCATGTAACAAAACATGGTCAAGCGATTCATCCCTCATGTTGGCAGCCTCAACAAACACTTTCAAATTATCCACAGTATTATCCTGCCCACTGAAATCTTTAAAATCCAGCGGACGCAACATGTTTTCCATTTCCCGGTCGGTATGGGATAAATTGGTTTCTTCAGGGTTTAAAAAATCGCTCATAAACTTACATTACCATTGCCCAAAATTAAGCAAAAAACGATAAACATTAAAATCAATTGCTCTATTTTACATATCGGTTGATTTGACAAAATTAACATCTATATGATTGAACACGGTGAGAAAATTAAAAATAATGTTTTAGGGATTAGGGATTAGGTTTTAGGGGTTAGGGGTTAGGTTTTAGGGTTAAGATTTCTTATTACCTAACCTGGATAAACCAGAAAAGTTA
>JBNJGX010000104.1:0-7827 GCA_051748025.1 Bacteroidota bacterium | reverse complement strand
AAAAGCATGACAAATATTGTTACCTGGATTCAGATGTAATAGCCGTTTCAGATAAAGTTGATAACATATTTCAATACGAACCCGAGCCTATTCTATTTGCAAGGGATAATTGTATTTTTTCTGAATTCAGCCCCCATGCAATGAACTGTAATTGTGTTGAAAAGTTTCATAAAAAAAATAGATTTTTCAAAAAAATTGAAGCAACTTTTCCTTTACCTGTATTTTCACCAAAAACAATAAAAGCCACCGAAGATGAAAGAAATAAATTAAAACAGCATTTTAACAAAATTAAAACAAACAAATTCAGGTATTTCTTCACCGCTTTGGGTTATTTATTGAAACGGTATCTTTTACCGGTAAATTCAGTGTCATTTTTTGAATTCAGATTTAACAAAAAAAACCGTTGCTGGTATGACAGTAATGGCAGAATGATAGATTTTGATTATTCGTATTATTACAAATTACTAAAAAAAAGATACCGCATTAAGTACAACACAAATAAACAACGGTGGGAAAACGCCAAAGGCACTGATATTACGCCTGATACACCAAGATGTTCTCATTTATCACAACATTTGAATCAAAAATACGGTGTAGTTATTCCTGACAACTGGCAACACTGGAATGGCGGGGTATTTTTATTCAACCATTATGCATCTGATTTTTTAAGTTATTGGCACAGGCTTACTGTAAAGGGGTTTGAGGATAAAAAAACAAAAACCCGGGATCAAATAATGTTGGCTGTCACTGCATGGAAATTCGGATTACAGCATAATAAAACATTACCAAAAAAATACAATTTTATCGCTGAACATGATAATACAAACATTGATTCGGAAACCAATATGGTTTTTACCGATAATAACCGTGAAAATCTTATAAAACCAATATTCCTGCATATTTATCATCATTGGGGGGATAAATCCTGGCATATATGGCAATATGTGTGTCATTTGGGTAAAAAACACAGGATCCTTTAATCATTGAATGTGTAGTAACACCAAATAATTTTAAAAATACATTTTTTTGCGCATGCCAATCATATTCCTTGTTTTTCTGAAACCCATTTTTTCAAATAAAGAAAATGACAGTCTTGCTATTTCGTTTTTGAACTGTTTGGATGATATATATCTAATTCAATAAGCCCCTGATAAATCCCCTCTGCCATTAATTCATAGCCTTTGGCGTTGTGGTGTCCATCTTTAATCCAGTAGTATTCATCAATATTATTTTTTATTTCAGGGTTTTGATAATATTCGTACAAATCAATGACATTATTTCCTTTCTCTTTTTGTTTCGCTATTAAAGACTCAAAAGGGTTTTCATTTTGTTTTACTTCATATTTTTGGGGATGAAAAACTACAATTGGTTTTGCGGAATTTGATGTTGAATAATTTTCAAGATTAGTAATTGTACTATCAATGGTTTGAATGGATGTGTTGGCTTCCTTTGTGTAGTGCTTTTTGGGGATTAGTAATCTGTTGTATTTAACATGGAAAAATAATCTGGATAAATGACTCATGGCATAAATGGGTTCCCACCAATGGCCATTTTTAAACTCAACTCCGTTATTGGTAAACCTTTCGTATCCACCACGAATTATTATTTCTTTTATGTCATAATGATTTATGCAAATTATTACAATATTTGGTTTGTACACTTTCAAAGTGTTTTCCAATGCGTAGAATTCAAAAACCGGATCACTGCCACAAATTCCTGCATTCATGAAATAATAATCAGAGCGGTTTATTTTACGTTCAATAAATTTCACCCAAGTGCTATCTGCATGTGCACCATCCCCTTCGGTAAAAGAATCTCCCAGTGCCAAAACTCGGGTTTTGTCTTTCATTGCTTCCCATTCCCATTCTTTGTCGCCATAACCTAAGCTGTTTAATGTTCTCTCAAAAGAATATTCTTGATTGGTGATTTGAAGTTTTTTTAAATCTCTATGAATCCACCAATCGGGGTTTTTATTTGTATAATATGAATCATAATATCCTTGGCGTTTTTCCATGTGGTTGGCAGTAAAGCCTGATATTCGTAATAAAACTTCCATAAATAATAATGTTATAAAAATACTGTTTATTACAAATTTTATTTTGTAAGAACTTTTTTTAGTGACGGTAGATGTAAGATACCATAAAACAAAGAAAAAAAGTAATCCGGATAAGAAGATGAAGGATTGATAAGAATTTTTAACAAAAAAGGCTATTTGCAAAATTACACCTGTGAAGAGTATTATACCTAAGGTTTTGTGATTTATGATTTTTTTTAAAACAAAATCTTTAAAATGCAACATTGTTCATTAGTGGTTTTATTTAGTAAATATAAGTCCAATTTGACAAGGTTATTGATGGAAATCAACTATTTTTGTTTGCAAATCTACATTTTTCTTTCTTTTTATAAAATGTGTACGCTGGTAAAATTATTTTTTTAAAAAACATCGATAAACAAAACTTCTTGAAATGCTATTGTTTTGCGCTGATAATGTTTCAAAATCTTCATCCAGATAAAACCATGTAGATTTTCTAAGATTGATTGCTATAGCTGTTTCCACTTCTGATAAAGCATAAACAATATTATTGGGAGCACAACTGTCATCGGTCGTAAATTCCCGTCTCCTTCCTTTAGAAACAACCCGTGTTGATGTAAAAAACTAATTAGTAAATTCTTAACTGGTTAAAAAATAATCATTGAATTTACTGCCGAATGTTTATATTTGTCTTTGCATTGGAATGGTAAATTTGTTGCATATTATTTTTATTTACTTTCCAGTTCTTTTGTCTCAGTTTCGGCTGCGCCATGACTGGGCCAAAAAGGAATATAAGTATCCATAAACAATATTGTAAAACTTGACAACTAATAATTTTCATATATACAAATTATGAAAACTATATTACAGAAATATGAACAATACTTATATCCAGCATGGCATTTTTATAATTCCCTAAAAGCACGGCTCTTAAATTATCCCCGTTCAGGTAAAAATTATAAAGCCATCAGCCGTGATAAAATGATACAATATAATCACATACGTTATCATGGAGCAAAAAGGCTGTTTTGTTATAATCCATTTGTTAATGTATTTTTTAATATTGATGGTAACGCTATAGCGTGTTGCCGTTCACATGAAAACATATTAGGGACATATCCTGACCAGGGGATCAAAGACATATGGTTTGGGAAAAAGTATGAAAAAATGCGGGAACACATGCGTCATAATGATTTGAATATGGGATGCGAATATTGTAAGATGCAGCTTAAGTCAAACCGTTTTCATGCCATACCTTCAATGGCCCCGGAAAAATATGCATCTGGTAAATCCGGGATTTATCCACGGACTATGGAGCTGGAATTGTCCAATAAGTGTAACCTTCATTGCATAATGTGTACAGGGCGGCAATCTTCTGCAATCAGAAAACACAGAGATAAACTACCTCCGATCGAATCACCATACGATGATAATTTTGTTGAAGAACTAAAAGCATTTATGCCTCATCTAAAAGACATGTATTTTTTCGGTGGCGAACCTTTCCTGATAGATATCTATTATAAAATCTGGGAAGAAGTAATTAAAATTAATCCTAAAATTCGACTATTTGCTGTTTCAAATGGAACCATATTTAATGAGAGAATTGAAAAATTACTAACAGCAACAATTTTTAATGTGACAATATCCCTGGACTCACTAAGAAAAGAGCGTTTTGAACACATAAGGGAAGGGGCCAAATTTGAAACGGTGATGCATAACATCAATAAATTCAGCTCTCTGATAATGGGGAATTTAACAATAAGCCATACCCCTATGCAAATTAATTGGGACGAGACTCCTGCTATTATAAACTTTTGTAATCAGCAAAATGCCCGAATAAATTTGTCTTACGTTGAATCTCCTGCAAAATTTGCACTCTGGGCAATGCCGCCTGAAAAACTTGATGCCATTTACAACTATTATGACAGCGTTAAATGGAAATCAACACCCAATAAGGTTACAGCAAAATACAACATCATGGTATTTAATGAATGGAAAGAACAGGTAAAATATTTCCGTGACAAGAACCGGGAAATACTAAAAAATTTCGGAGATATTCCATCAATGTATAAAACCCGTAAAGAAAAATTGACAGCCAGGTTAAAACAGGTCATCAAAGAAACCCCTGGGGTTTATATGAATCAGAATATTGCCTTTAACATAATTAATTCGGAAATATTTCAGAAATCACGCACACCTGCTCAGATAGAAGCAATGGATAAATTGCTAAACATCCTGTATGATCACGAAAAAATCCATTCCGCTAAAGGCCACATAATCCTAAATGATCCTGATGAACTAAAATCATACCTGGCAAACTTAATTCAGGAAGATGAATTCTGGGCTAAGCATTATTGAGGCATAAAAAGACATTGCCAATCAGTACCCGCCCCTGGAAAAACAGGGAACAATTAGGAAGTTCACCTGTCTGCGCTGCCTGCGGCAGTCAGGAAGGCCGGAGGCAGTGACAAATATCCTGAAAAACAGATTTTTTCCACGCTGCCCTCAAAAAATTACAATATGGGGAAGATAAAGTCAATAATAACCAATAATTTTTTTATCATTAATTTCGGTATTACATTTGTACATAAAATAAATGTGAAAAAAATCAGTTTATTAAACAAAGGCAAAAAATACATGACTCGACGAAACAAATTATTTTTTTTCCTGGTAATTTTTATTTTGCCGATGTGGCTTTCTGCCCAGGATACAGGCAAAGACAGCGTCATTAACTACACCGATATCAGCGGGAACAAACAGGGCAAATGGGTAAAATATTACGATAATGATCAAATCCGGTATGAAGGATTTTTTATTGATGATCAACCACAGGATACATTTGTTCATTATCATCGCAATGGTGAGTTAAAAGCCCGGCAAATTTTTAATGATGACGGCAGCTCACGAACAAAAATGTATTGGGACAACGGCAATATTGCGGCACAAGGAAAATTCAATAAAAAGAAGAATAAAGAAGGACGATGGGTTTTTTATTTTGAAACCGGAGAAAAAGAAAGCGAAGTGGATTATTCAGACGGTAAAAAAGATGGTGACAAAACAGACTATTTTAAAAACGGACAAGTATTGATGGAAGTTGAATACCAGGATGACGTCAAAGAAGGTGAATATGTTTTTTATTTTAAAAACGGCCAGGTTCGGGAAAAAGGGTTTTATCACGACGGGGTAAGGCATGGTGAATTTGTTTATCGCCGGCCGGATGGTGTTTTGGATGAAAAGGGCGTATATAAAAACGGCAATCGTGTTGGCGAATGGGAAATCAGAAATGATGACGGTGAAATGGAAACTGTAACATATGTCAACGGTGAGCGTACTGACCGTGACAGCATCGAAAAGGCCTTTCATGAATATTCTGAATGGGCAAAAGAAAACCAGGATAAAATTGATGATCCGGAAGATTTTAAAGAAAATCCTCTCGAATATTTTCTAAAACAGGATAATCGCTGATTATACCGGCTTCTCTTTGTATCTTAATTTTATTTTCTATTATAATTATTATACAAAAAATACCGGATTCAAACCATTTGCAATTTTACCGCTTATTTTCTTAATTTTGCATAAACAAATACCGGAGACTATGAAATTTTTTATTGACACTGCCAATCTTGATCAAATTAAAGAAGCTCAGGCGCTTGGTGTATTAGACGGGGTAACAACCAATCCCTCCCTGATGGCGAAAGAGGGCATCAGTGGCCAGGAAAATATCAACAAACATTATCAGGACATCTGCGACATTGTGGATGGAGATGTAAGCGCTGAAGTCATTTCAACAGATTTTGACGGGATGGTTGCTGAAGCTGAAGCACTTATCCAGTTGCATGAACAGATCGTGGTAAAAATTCCCATGATAAAAGAAGGCATTAAAGCCATAAAATATTTGAACAAGAAAAACATCCGCACCAACTGCACACTGGTGTTTTCGGCCGGTCAGGCATTGCTTGCAGCCAAGGCCGGAGCCACTTATGTTTCACCATTTATCGGCCGCCTCGATGATACATCAACCGACGGCATTGATCTGATACATCAGATTGTGGATATATACAGTTATTATGGCTTTGAAACGCAGGTACTGGCTGCATCCATTCGTCACACAATGCATATCATCCAATGCATGGAAGCCGGTGCAGATGTGGCAACATGCCCATTAAAAGCCATTCTTGGATTGCTTAACCACCCGCTTACCGATAATGGACTGGAGAAATTTCTTGCAGATTATAACAAATTAAACAAATAGATCATATGTATTTACGCATGTATGAAGAGAATCCAAACCCAAAACATGTCAGAAGGGTTGCAGATATTTTGAGAAATGGCGGGGTTATTATTTATCCCACTGATACCGTTTATGGTATAGGATGCGATATCACAAAACCCAAAGCAGTGGAACAGGTAGCAAGGATAAAAAACATGGATCCCAAAAAAGCCAGGTTTTCGTTTATTTGCTATGACATCAGCCAGATTTCCGAATATACCAAACCGGTTGGAAAATCTGTTTTCAAACTTATGAAACGTAACCTTCCGGGGCCTTTTACTTTTATTTTACCAACCAACAACAATGTACCGAAATTGCTTAAAATTAAACGCAAGGAAGTCGGTGTGCGCGTACCGGATAACAACATTATCCTAAGCATTGCACGGGAACTCGGAAATCCGATATTGACCACATCCCTGAAAGATGATGATAAAATCCTCGAATACACCACTGATCCGGAACTTATTTATGAAGAATTTTCCAAGCTTGTTGATGTGGTCATTGATGGTGGTTATGGTAGCAACACACCATCAACTGTCGTCAATTGCAACAATAATAATGAAGAACCTGAAATTATCCGGCAGGGAAAAGGCACTTTACGGTTTTAAAATGTCCTTTAACATTTTGTGATAATTGTCATCTTTTATTCAATTTATTAGACTTACTTTTACATCAGATTTTAGGTTAGGTTATGATTCTGGAAACGGGAAATGTGCACTTGCATGTTTTCCGTTTCTTTTTTTATACTTAAAATTGGATTGTCCCCCTTGGGAAACAGGTTAAACATAAAATATTTTGACATTTTTTTCGGTCTTTAACATATCACCTTTCTTAGTTTATTGTAAGCCGCCGTTTGCCACAAGTGTAAATTTTTTGTTTCTTTAAAGTAAAAATCTGATGTATGAAAAGATTCAAATTACATTGGCAAATATTGGTAGCGCTGATTCTGGCGGTACTTTTCGGTGTATATTTTAAAGAATACGTGGGTTATGTTGAATGGATGGGCACAATTTTCCTGCGGGCACTTAAGATGATTATTGTCCCGTTGATACTGAGTTCGGTAATATCAGGTGTTGCCAATCTTGGCGGGGCCGAAAACCTGGGGCGGTTAGGGCTTAAAACCGTGCTGTATTATATGATGACCACAACATTTGCCCTGCTGGTCGGCCTTATTTTCGTAAACATAATGAAACCTGGTGTGGGCGCAGATATTGATTTGACACAAGATGTTGATCTTGATGTTGGAGCCGACACCCTTGGCCAAACCCTTATCAATATTGTTCCGGACAATTTGTTCAGTACTTTTTCAGACAATTCACAAATGCTTTCTGTTATATTTTTCTCTATATTGTTCGGGTTTTTTATTACCCGCACGCCGGAAAAATACCAGACCCTGCTGAAAGACCTTTTCAATGCGGTTTTTGAAGTGATGATGAAAATCACGATGTTTATCATCAAATTCACACCTTTTGGGATTTTCGGCCTGGTGGCTTCAAAAATTGCAGCACAGGATGACCTGGGTGCA
>JBNJGX010000103.1:0-7875 GCA_051748025.1 Bacteroidota bacterium | reverse complement strand
ACCACCGGAGCCAAACCACATGCTCCCACACACCTTAAGCATGAAATTGAAAATTTGCCATCATCAGAGGTTTTTCCGACCTGAATATCCAATTGTTTCTTGAATTCATCCAGTACTTTTTCTGCACCCCTGACATAGCATGCCGTACCTGTACAGATTGAAACCGGATATTTGCCTTTAGGGATCATGGTAAAAAACGAATAGAAAGTAACCACGCCATACACTTTTGCTACTGAAACACCCAGTTCATTTGCAATTACTTCCTGAACTTCAGCCGGCAGATAGCCAAAATGTTCCTGTGTTTTATGTAACACATTTATCAATTCGCCTGGCACATTATCAAAAGATGCACAGATTTCCCTGATCTTTTTCACATCTTTTTCTTTTAATTTTATATGAATACTTGACATAACGTTAAATGATTAGCTAATGAATACTTTTTTATTTTTATCAAAATATTTTGTATGCAGCAACTTATGCGATTTTTCACCCAAAGGTTTCCCCAGAAAATCCTCATACAATTTAACAATTTCAGGGTTCTCATGCGATTTCCTGATTTTTTTGCCTTTATCCTCTTCATAAATTGCATTGATTCTTGCTTTGAGGATACTGCTGTCGCCATGATGCAGTGGTTGTCCCCCGCCGCCGATACATCCACCGGGGCAAGCCATGATTTCTATTGCATGATAATGTGACTCTCCCCTTTTAATTTCATCGAGCAGTTTTCTGGCATTTCCAAGACCATGCGCAATTCCTATATTTATTTCAGTACCGTCAAAATCAATACTGGCAGACCTTACCCCATCAAAACCCCTTAATTCATTGAATTCGATGTTGGTCAATGGTTTATTTGTGTGCATTTCGTAAGCCGTACGAACAGCGGCTTCAATAACACCTCCTGTTACCCCGAAAATAACACCTGCCCCGGTTGATTCTCCCATTGGGCGGTCGAAATCTTCTTCCGGCAGATCATCAATGCCTCCCAGGCTTTGTTTGATCATCTGCGACAATTCCCTTGTGGTGATGGAATAATCAACGTCAGGGTTTCCATTCACTTTAAATTCATCCCTTTGGGCTTCATATTTTTTAGCAAGGCATGGCATAACAGACACCACCACCATATCTTCCCGTTTAACCTTTAATTTATCTGCCATGTAAGTTTTTGCCACCGCACCGAACATTTGTTGTGGTGATTTAGCAGATGAAGGGATATCCTTTAGTTCAGGAAACTGATATTCAAAGAAATTCACCCAGCCCGGGCAGCATGAAGTAAGGATGGGCAACTGAACCGAAGTATCACCATCAAGGTGTTTTGTTAACCTGTCAAGCAATTCTGCCCCTTCTTCCATTATGGTAAGGTCTGCAGCAAAATCAGTATCGAACACATGATCAAATCCCATTCTTCTCAGTGCTGCCGTCATTTTTCCGGTCACAAGGGTTCCGGGTTTCATCCCAAAAGCTTCTCCGAGGGCAGCCCTGACAGCAGGGGCGGTTTGAACAACGACTGTTTTACCGGGATCTGCCAAAGCCCTTACAACTTTATTTGAATGGTCAACTTCTGTAAGTGCGCCGGTAGGACAAACAGCAACACATTGTCCGCAATAGGTACAGGGGGATTTTTCAATATCCTGTTCAAATGCAGGGGCAACAACAGCCTCAAAACCTCTGTTAATGCCAGACAAAACACCACAAGTCTGCACATCATTACACATTGTTTCGCACCTTCTGCACATTATACACTTATCCATATCCCTTATGATGGAAGGGGAATAATCTTCTTTATAAGTTGATTGCTCTCCCTTATAATGGATTTCCCTGATTCCCAGGTCCTGGGCAAGCTTTTGAAGATCACAAGTGCCATTTTTAGCACAAATGAGGCAATCAAAAGGGTGATCGGATAATATCAGCTCCAGCACGGTTTTTCGTGCATTTAATACCCTGGCAGTGTGGGTTTTTATCTCCATGCCTTCTGTACATTCAGTGATGCATGAAGGAGCCAGGTTTTTTCGACCTTCAACCTGCACAACACACATCCTGCATCCACCGGGCTTATGTTCAATACACATATCTTCAAGCTGCATATAACATAAAGTGGGGATGTGAACTGCTGCCTTTTTGCAAGCATGAAAAATGGTTGTTCCTTGTTCTACAGTCAGGGCTTTTCCATCAATTTTAATATTTATTCCGGCCATGTTTATTCTGTTTTTAATTAATTGAAATTGCGTTAAATTTACAAGCCTCATAACAGGCTCCACATTTTATACAAATATCCTGATTTATGGTGTGTGGCAATTTGCGTTCTCCCGTTATTGCATTGACAGGACACTTTCTTGCACAAGCGGTACATCCAACACAAGCTTCTTCGTCAATGACATATATTTTTAGCGCTGTACATTGACCGGCAGGGCATTTATGATCTGTCACATGCGCCATGTATTCATCATAAAAGTTATCAAGGGTTGACAGAATAGGATTGGGAGCACTTTGTCCGAGCCCGCAAAGGGAAGTGTCTTTTATTACATCGCCTAAATTCCTGAGAAGGTCAATGTCTTCCTCCTTACCCTTACCTTCTGTTATTCTGTCAAGGATTTCGTAAAGCCTCTTATTACCAACCCTGCATGGCGTACATTTACCACAGCTTTCCTCCACGGTAAATTCGAGATAAAATTTTGAAACAGAAACCATACAATCATCTTCGTCCATGACAATCATGCCGCCTGACCCCATCATAGAACCAGCCTCAATCAGGTTATCAAAGTCAATGGGTGTATCAAGGTGTTTATCAGTAAGGCACCCTCCTGAGGGCCCCCCGGTCTGTACTGCTTTAAATTTTTTACCGTCTTTAATGCCACCTCCTATTTCGTAAATGACTTCTCTCAACGTTGTTCCCATGGGCACTTCGATAAGACCGACATTGTTTATCTTTCCTGCCAGGGCAAAGACTTTTGTGCCTTTGGATTTTTCAGTGCCTGTTTTGGCGAACCAGTCAGCGCCTTTAAGTAAAATAACGGGTACATTCGCAAAAGTTTCGACATTGTTTACATTTGTGGGTTTTCCATTATACCCTGATTCAGCGGGGAAAGGTGGTTTCACGGTGGGCTCCCCTCTTTCTCCTTCCATCGAGTGAATCAGGGCCGTTTCTTCGCCACAGACGAAAGCGCCGGCTCCATATCTCAGTTCGATATCGAAGTCAAATCCGGAGCCTAAAATATCCTGCCCGAGCAATCCCAATTCCCTGGCCTGATCTATTGCAATTTTTAACCTTTTTATGGCGAGGGGATATTCAGCCCGTATATATATAAGGCCTTTAGTGGCACCAATTGAGTATCCGCAGATAGCCATAGCTTCAAGCACAGAATGCGGATCACCTTCAAGGATTGACCTATCCATAAAAGCCCCGGGGTCTCCTTCATCAGCGTTGCAAACAACATATTTTTGATCAGAAACATTGTTTGCAGCAAATTGCCATTTAAGGCCCGCAGGGAAACCTCCGCCTCCACGTCCCCTGAGCCCGGATTCTTTAACGGTATCAATAACAGATTCAGGAGACATCTCGGTTAATGCTTTACCTAAAGCCATATAAGCATTGTTTGCAATGGCTTCATCAATATCTTCAGGGTTAATAAACCCACAGTTTCGCAACGCTATGCGTAATTGCTTTTTTAGTTTATTCTCCATTTTTGCACCTCCGGCATTATTTATTTATCATCAATCGTTTTATAATTTTGTGGAATCACTCCATCAACAGGCTCTCCTGTTTTAATGTATTTTTCAATTATTTCATCTGCTTTATTTGTATCAACATCTGAAAAAACAACAGGATCTTTTCCAGGCACTGTTACTTCAACAGTAGGTTCAGCATAACAGTATCCCATACATCCGGTTTTCGTAACAACGGCTTCAATATGTCGCTTTTCCATTTCGCTCATGAAATATTCCATTGTTTCTTTGGCACCTGAAGCAATCCCACAAGTTGCCATAGCAACTTTTACCTGAATGACAGACTCGGGATCATTTGCCTTCTTCCTGCGGTTCAATTTAGATCTGACATTCTGATGCCTTTTTTTGAGGTCTTCCAAGGATTTGATTTTTGCCATTTTGCTTTGCTTTTATTGTTTCACAATTTACAATTAAATTATCTGGTCACAAAAATAATGGTTTTTTTGTTAATTATTTAACTTTGTTAATTATTTAACACTGTTATTAAACATAACCCATATTTCCTTTTTGCTGTTATTTTATTTCTGTTGTTTATTAAATAACATTATCTTTGTAATCACGTTAATTTTATGTATCTGCTAAATTATGCATAAAAATGTAAGCCCAATGAATAACGAAGAAATAAAAAATATCTTAACCAAATACCCTGATAAATCAAAGAAAGATATGATTCCGGTTTTACAGGACATTCAGAACAAATTCGGCCTGATTTCAGAATCACATATCAACGAGGTGAGCAATGCCCTTAATGTGCCATGCAGCAATATTTACGGTGTAGCTACATATTATGACCAGTTTAAATTCACCGCTGACTCAAAAGTTCACATAAAAATATGCAACGGATCAGCCTGTTACATCAATGGATACCAGGATATTCTCACCGAATTGCGGAAACATTTAAACATACAGGACAACGGCATATCTGCAGATGGAACATACAGCCTGGAAAAAGTGCCATGTTTCGGGGCCTGTGCTTTATCGCCAATTGTCGAGGTCAACGGGACATTCTATACCAAAGTAACAAAACGCAAGATCCGGGAGATAATCAAAACAATACATGAATAAATATAAAAACATCATAAGACAGCATCTTCCTCAATTGCTGTTGCAAAGGCAAAACAGGAAAATTGAGCCTGAAATAAGGCAGGCAATTGATGTCCTCTGTCAGCATTCAACAGAAACCCCCACCGTTTATATCGGGACTTCAACCTGTGGAATAATTGCCGGGGCAGATAAAACACTTGAAAAAATAAAGGAATATAAAAAAAACAACCTGCCGGATTTGCATATCGTAGAAGTTGGCTGCACCGGGATGTGTAATGCAGAACCTGTGATGGACATTCAGCTACCCGGAAGACAAAGGCTGTCTTTCCGTAATGTAAAGGACATGGATGTTGATGCCATCATTGACGGCACATTAAACAATTATCCCCCGGCAAAAAAAATACTTGGCCAATACAAAACACAGGGCATATCAGAATGGCCAGATGTCCCATATTTACATGATCTTGACTTTTTTTCATCTCAAAAACACAGCATACTAAAAAGGGCAGGCTTTTCAGACCCCGGCAGCCTTGAGGAATACATTGCTCTAAACGGATACAACGCTTTTACAACTGCCATCACACAATATACGTCAAAAGAATTATGTGAGCTTATGATAAGCAGCAAGCTAAAAGGCAGGAGTGGCAGCGGGTATCTTACAGGCGAAAAATGGAAAAACGGCCTTGAGCAGGTAAATTCCAGGAAATATTTTATTTGTAACGCTGATGAAAGTGATCCTGGCTCATTTGTTGACCGAAGCATTGCAGAAAGCGATCCACACCTTGTGATCGAAGGCATTGCCATTGGTGCTTATGCTGTAAAAGCCTCAGAAGCCATCATTTATATCCGCGAGCGATATACCAATGCTATCAAACTGCTTTCCAAAGCCATAGAAAGTTGTTATAATGCAGGCATTATCGGTGAAAACATCATTGGCAGCGGCTTCAATCTGAACATACGATTGATCAAAGGCCCGGGGGCTTTTGTCTGCGGCGAAGAAACTGCCCTCATCGCCAGCATCGAAGGACGCAGGGGCATGCCTTCAACCAGGCCGCCTTATCCAACGGAAACAGGCCTTTTTGGCAAGCCCACCATTGTGAATAACCTGGAAACCATTGCCAATGTGCGCAGTGTCATTGAAGATGGGCCCGAAGAATTTAGCAAAACAGGAACAAAGCACAGTTCCGGCACTAAATTATTCTCAGTTAGTGGAAAAATTGCCAATCCCGGCATCATTGAGATTCCCATGGGAAGTAAAATAAGCGATGTGATTTCAATATGCGGGGGAATACCAAACGACAAAGAGCTTAAAGCCATTCACGTGGGAGGCCCTTCAGGGGGATTCCTGTCCTTATCAGAACTTGACCTGAACATCGATTATGATGAGTTGATAAATGCCGGCGTATGGATAGGCTCGGGAAGCTTTATCGTTTTGGATGAGGACAATTGCATTGTTGATACATCGAAGTATTTTATAGATTTCATTAAAAATGAAAGCTGTGGGAAATGTATTCCCTGCAGGGAAGGTTCGCACAGGATTGGCGAAATTCTCAGCCGGATAACAAAAAAAACCGTCAATAACACAAAACATGAAACTTTGCAGAGATTTAAAGGCGTAATGCAGCTCGAAGACCTGGCTTCCGTGATGAAAGACACATCGTTATGCGGGCTGGGAAGGCATGCCCCTGACACTGTGTTAAGCTCACTGGCTAAATTCAGAAAAGAATATGAAGCTCACATATTTGATAAGCATTGCGAAGCTGGCGTTTGCAAAGGATTAAAAACATATAAAATTGATGTTGAAAAATGCACAGGTTGCACACTATGTGCTAAAAAATGCCCTGAAGATGCCATTGTCGGGAACATCAGGGAACCCCATTTCATCATAGAAGACAAGTGTGTCGGTTGTGGAATTTGCTATGAGCAATGTAAATTCAATGCCATTTTAATCAATTAAGGCTTACTATGAAAACTGATATTTACATAAACAATCAAAAAATAGCAGCAACAAAAGGACAAACGATTCTGAACCTGCTTAAAAACCTGGGCATAAGAATTCCCACGTTGTGCAACCTGTCTATGTTGACACCAACCGGGGCCTGCCGTTTGTGTGTGGTTGAGGTTGAGGGACAAACAGAATTGGTAACAGCCTGTTCACACCCTGTTAAAGAAAACATGCGTATCCATACACATTCACCACGGGTATTAAAAGCACGCAAAACCTTGCTTGAACTGCTTCTTGCAAACCACCCTGATGATTGCCTTTATTGCAAAAACAATCAACAATGTGAGTTGCAGGAGCTTGCTATCGAACTTAACATCAGGGAAAGGAAATTCCGGGGCACAAAAAAAGAGCAGCACATTGATCACTCCAGCCAGGCTATTGTGAAAGATACCAGCAAGTGCATACTTTGTGGCAGGTGCATCCGGATATGCGATGAAATTATGAATGTCAATGCCATTGACTATTCCGGCCGGGGACACAAAACCAAAGTTAACACCTGTATGAGCAAAGGGTTAAATTTTTCAACCTGTATTTCCTGTGGCCAATGTGTTATAGCATGTCCAACCAGGGCACTGAGTGAAATGTCATCACTGGACAAACTGATTAAGGCCCTGAGAAATGATGCTGTTTCCGTGTACATTCATATATCCAGCGAAGTGATCTTGTCCATCTGCCGTTATCTTGGATTAAAACCCGGATTAAAAGCAAAAGGAATGCTTATCAGCGCCATTTCCAAATGTGGGTTTGAGAAAGTCTTTGACAGCGGTTTTGCCGGTGACATTTTTATTGAAGAAACCAAAAAGGAATTAAACGGGTTTTTAGCACAAAAAAAACCATATATATTAACACATTGCCCTTCAGTTAAATCATACATAGAACAGTTTTTCCCTGAGCTTACCGGCAACACCAACCATTTAAAAAGTTCATGGCAGATAATGTCAGGGATTGTGAAAAACATGTATGCTGAAAAAGACAACATTAAACCTGATAATTTATTTACTGTTTCGGTAAACACCTGTACTTCGTCCAAAGCAGAAGCCTGGCGTGTGGATATGATGACCAACAGCATTCAGGACCTGGATGCAGTATTGTCTGTAAGCGACATT
>JBNJGX010000102.1:0-7907 GCA_051748025.1 Bacteroidota bacterium | reverse complement strand
TAAAGTTATTTTTTTGATTTTGTTTTTGGGATTTGGGATTTATTTTGAACTTTGATTTTTGAACTTGGGATTATCTGACAAAATATGTCAGAAAATAAAATTAAAGACAATATATGGAAACACTGCTTATCATAATCATTGTGACAACAGGGGTTGTGTCATTTATAACATGGCAACGCCCGGATTTATTTAAAAAACTGTTGTTTAAACCCTACGATGTTTACAATAACAAACAATATTACAGGCTAATCAGCCATGCATTTCTTCATGGTGGTTGGATGCACTTGCTTATTAATATGCTGGTGTTGTATTCATTTGGCAGGGTTGTTTTGTATTTTTTTACCAATCATCCTGCATTTGGAGGATTGTCAGCAGCACATTTCTTGATATTATATTTCGGTAGCATTGTTTTTTCAAGCCTTTTTAGTCTGGCCAAATACAAGAATGATAGCAACTACTCGGCTGTTGGCGCATCCGGGGCAGTATCTGCTGTTGTATTTACAAGTATTTTCTTTGTCCCCTGGCAACCGGTGTATTTCTTTGCCATTTTACCCATTCCCGGAATTATTTTTGGTGCCATGTATCTGGTTTATTCCTATTATATGGGGAAAAAAGGCAGTGATAACATTGGTCATGATGCACATTTTTGGGGCGCTGTTTTTGGTTTTGCTTATCCCATGATGGTGAATCCGGGCATGATTCAAGAATTTTTTACTAAATTGCTGGCTGTAAATATGTAAATTATGAAAAATAAAGCAGTATTTCTTGACCGTGATGGCGTTGTGAACCGGGAAATCGGACGTTATGTTAAAAATATTGATGATTTTCAACTAAATCCCGGGATTATAAAATCAATAAAACTACTTAAGGAGCATGGATACAAAGTTATCATTGTAAGTAACCAGGGTGGCATTTCAAAAGGCTTATACACCAAAAATCAACTGGAATGCATGCATAATTTGATCATTGAACAGATAGAACGCATGGGAGTAGTTATTGATGAAATCTATGTTTGTCCTCATCACAGCAGCTTAGAAAAATGTTTATGCCGTAAACCATCAGGCCTGATGCTCGAAAAAGCCATTGCCAGGTTTGATGTTGATAAATCCCGGGCTGTGTTTATAGGTGATGCCGACAGGGATGTTGAAGCAGCAAATAATGCAGGGGTTCGGGGTATAAAAATTGACCCTAACAGCAACATTTTTCCTTTGATAAAGCAAATTATACACGGCAGGGTCAATTAATGTTTTATCACTTTGTTAATCAATACTAAAATGTATGTCGCGACACATTATATATAATGGTGAACTGGTAAAAAATAAGAATAATTTCGATGCTGACCACCCTTTAATTCAAGGTACCAATGCCCTTCGTTTTGAGTGGTTTGTGCGTTCATCTGCTTTGCCGTTTTATCAGGATGAGTTTCGCCGGTTAGCGAAAGTAGCAAATAAGAAAGGATTAAAGTTGCCGGGCTGGCTGACTGCCAGTACATTTGCTCAGGACATCCATCATCTTTTGCAAATGAACAGAATTTACCAGGGCGGGTTATTGCGAATGGTGATATATTCGGACTCCCCGGGCAAAGAGGCTTCGTATTTAATGATGGTAGCCCCAAAATCTAATCAACGGTTTATATTGAATGAAGAAGGCTTTTTAATAGATGTGTTTCGCAGGCACAGGTTATATTCAGGATCTGCTGAAATTTATGATACCGGCTTATCAGCAACTGAAACTTCCGCCCTTTTTGATATGCATGCAGGAAAATATGACCAAATGGTGCTGCTTAACGAAGTTAACCATGTGGCCAGGTTTATCGGTGCCAATTTTATGCTGGTAAGTGATGATACTGCTTACACGCCTGCTCTGGAAGAAGGGGCTATTGATGACATCATGAGACAAAAAACCATTGAAGCCTGCCTGAATTTAAAATTAAAAGTATTTGATGATTGTATCATCCACAACAATGACCTCAAATCAGCCGGAGAAATAATGGTATTACACCCGTTTGAAGGCATTCGCTGGGTAGTGGGCTATCAGGATAAACGTTATTTTCGCCGGCATGCACAAAACCTGAATGACGAAATAAACCGTTTATTTTTCGGAGAAGGCATGTATTGATTGCAAAACAAATCCCGTGATTATTCAGCAGGGATTCCAGCTATTTTCCAGCGCTGGAAATGCTTTGACCCACCACGAAAAAATAGATAATGCGGTGATCGCGCACCCCATGACTGCATCATTAAAACAAATTATCATGTTATTCATTAGGAGCATGTGGAAAACCTTCTCTTATAATTAACATTAAGATCTTGCGGATATTTCAACACGAAACACGGAACACGGAACCTTTTACAGCACCAGATTAATAAGGAATGAATATTTCTTCAACTTTTTCAGCACCCTGTTCGGGATGTTCTGTATTGGTAACTGTGTAATATAATTCGATTTTTGTGACAAAATCACCATTGTAATAAATCTTTGATCTTGGGTAATCATTATCATCTTTTCGGCCAACAATCTTGTGGTCGATGCCTGATACAGAATCAGCTTTATATATGGTTGGCAGGTGAATGTAATCGTACCTCGGCATTGAGTCCATGGCTTCATAATGGTACAAACTGTCCTGTACATAAAAGGCGGTAGAAGGATCTGCCGGTGTTCCCAGCCAGCCTACATATTCATCAGGGTCAAGCGTAGCATTAGTCATGTCGGGAGAATGATCAGGCGAAAACAAAAGGCCTTCTGCTTTAAGATATACTCCATTGCCTTCATAATCATGTACATAAGATTTGGAGAAACGTATCCTGCCGGCTTGTCCCCTGTCAACAGAAATCCTTGCCCTAAAACTTGTATCTTTGATATTTTCGTAGTCTCCTTGAACACTATATGAACCTTCTGCTATTTCAGCGGGATTAGCGACCCTTACTGTACGCACGGCTTCAGAAGTGTTCCCTGCCTGATCAGTGGCGGTATATGTGATTTCATAATCACCCACACGGCGCACCGCACCTGTACTTAATAACGACATCTCATCCTCAAAATCACTGGTAACTTCAATGTCTTCTGCTAAATCCTTGTTGTCCTCAACCAAAACAAAAGGATCTTCAAAAACAGAATATAACAAGATGGTTGTATCCTGGGCCTGATCAAAATAAATGCTCGGCTTAATATTATCATCATCAGGACATCCGGTGAAAATAATCAAACCGGCAATTGAAATCAATACGATAAAATTACTCAATAAACGTTTCATAATGTCATTATAATATTAGTTAAACATACGCTGCTAAGATAATATATTTTTTTTACAAACAAGAATTTTCTTTTTTCTTGTGAAAATTAAGTGTTATGTTTTTGCATTGTTTTAGTTTAATTAGAGTCTGTCTATAAAGTACCGCTTATATAAATAAAAGTCCGAAGTCGGAAGTCCGGAGGCCGAAGATGGAAGTAAGAAGATATCATGTTAATTTATTTCTAATTAAAAAATGTAAGTTTTACTTCGGTCTTCCGTCTTCGGTCTTCCGACTGATTAATTACCATTATTCAATTATAGATAAATGTTCAACCTTATGGAGGAACACTGACATTATGGACACACACTAATTATTTTTATTATGCTAAGTTATCAAAATATTTAATGAATATTTTTTTTGCTGTATATTTTATCTGTACAAAAAAAATTTTACTTTTGTTTTTTGTATGAAAAACAGTTTAATAACCAAACTTAAATTATGAATATACACGAATTTCAGGCCAAGCAAATTTTTAAAGATTTTGGCGTTCCTGTTCTTGAAGGGCTTCCGGCTGAAACTCCGGAGCAAGCTAAAAGTGCTGCTGAAAAATTATCAACAGATAAATATGTGGTAAAAGCCCAAATCCATGCAGGTGGTCGTGGCAAAGCCGGTGGCGTAAAAATTGTATCCACGCCGGAAGAAGTAGCTCAGGTGGCAGAAGAAATGCTGGGTAAAAACCTTGTGACACACCAAACCGGACCGGAAGGAAAAACAGTACAGAAATTATATGTTGAAGCTGCCGCTAACATCGTGGGCGAATTTTACCTTGGCATTACATTAGACAGGCAAAAGGCCATGCCAGTGATGATGGCATCAACCGAAGGCGGCGTGGAAATTGAAAAAGTGGCCGAAGAATCACCCGAAAAAATATTGAAAGCCACCATCAATCCGTTGTATGGTTTGCGTGCTTATCAAATTCGTGAATTGGCCTTTGGTTTGGGTTTCAATAAAAACCAAATGAAACATTTCGGAAAATTTGCCTCTGCATTGTATAAGGCGTATATTGAGAAAGATGCAAGCCTGATTGAAATCAATCCCCTTGCTTTGCTTGATGATGACCAACTGATCGCACTGGATGCAAAAATGGGATTTGATGATAATGCTTTGTTCAGGCAACAAGAAATTCTCGACATGCGCGATTTTAATGAAGAAGAACCATCAGAAACCGAAGCTGATAATCATGGCATGAGCTATGTGAAACTTGACGGAAATGTGGGATGTATGGTAAACGGTGCCGGTCTGGCAATGTCAACCATGGATATTATCAAACACAAAGGTGGCGAACCAGCCAACTTTCTTGATGTAGGCGGAGGTGCCAGTGCCGAAACTGTGGCCAAAGGCATGGAAATTATCCTTAATGACGCTGCCGTTAAAGCCATTTTTATCAATATTTTCGGCGGTATTGTACGTTGTGATCGTATTGCCAATGGTATTATTAAAGCAACAGAACATGTTGATATTCCCGTACCTGTGGTCGTCCGGCTCGATGGAACAAACGCCGGCGAAGCAATGGACATCCTAAAAAATTCAGAAATATCTCAGCTCATTGCTGCTAAAGACCTTAATGACGGAGCTGAGCAAGTGGTAAAAATTATAAAAAACTAAAATCATGAGTATTCTCGTAAATAAACATTCAAAAGTCATTGTACAGGGTTTTACTGGTAAAGAAGGCAGTTTTCATGCCAAACAATGCATTGATTATGGCACAAATATCGTGGGCGGTGTAACACCCGGAAAAGGCGGTCAAACTCACCTGGGGAAACCTGTATTTAATACGGTTAAGGATGCATGTGAAGCCACAGGGGCTGATGTTTCACTTGTGTTTGTACCCCCTGCTTTTGCTGCCGATTCAATCCTGGAAGCAGCCGACGCAGGTATAAAACTCGTTGTGTGTATTACTGAGGGAATTCCCGTCAAAGATATGATGTATGTCAAACAGTACCTTGACAATTCTCAAACAAATATGATCGGTCCTAACTGCCCGGGCATCATTACCGCAGATGAATGTAAAATCGGCATAATGCCGGGATTCGTTTTTCAACCCGGAAATGTTGGGCTTATCTCAAAATCAGGAACCCTTACCTATGAAGCAGCCAATCAGGTTGTAAAAGCAGGTTTCGGTATTTCTACAGCCGTTGGTATCGGCGGTGACCCAATAATTGGTTTTTCTTTTACCGATTTACTTGATATGTTCGAAAATGACCCGGCAACCAATGCCATTGTCATAATTGGTGAAATCGGTGGTGACATGGAAATAAAAGCTGCTGAACACATCAATAAGCATATATCCAAACCAGTCGTGGCATTCATTGCCGGACAAACTGCCCCAAAGGGTAAACGTATGGGGCACGCAGGGGCAATCATTGCAGGCAGTAAAGGGACGGCTGCAGAAAAAATTGCTGCCCTTAAAAATGCGGGCGTAAATGTAGCTGATACAGCCGCTGAAATCGGTAATACCCTAAAAAACTGTTTATAACCAACCCTGAAATTATAAGATATAGGCGCCTATAAAAAAACTTTTACCAACCTTGTTTAAGTTTACTGAAAGCTTGATATCCTTGCCTGCCAGCGAGGAAGGAAGAGCAAAGTTCAAAATTAATTTAAAGGCCCTACATTAAAAATCCAAGAAAATAACTTCATACTATCAGTATTCCGTATCCTCGACTCTGGTCAGAGCTGCGGTTTTTGGATTTTAAACTTACATTATTCCGGCTTTAATGATTGTTTATTGACAGTCTCTATTTATTCATGACATTTCTCAGATTAGCATTTATTATACCTGATATATTTAACTTTATTCATTTAAATCTAAATTGTATTGATACATAATAAAACATATGTATATTATTGGTAAAGGTGTTAAAAAACACATTTTACATGTAATATAATATTTATATTTGGATTTTATAAAATAGCCTAATAAACCTGATTTATTATGAGGGAAATTCATGTTTCAAAGTTAACAGAAGTCATTAAAGATTTGTCTATAGCTGCATCAACGGTAGCAAATGACGATCTGGTACAAAGTCTGAAAACCGCCCGTGAAAAAGAAAAATCGCCGGTAGGAAAAAACGTTTTGGGGCAATTGCTGGAAAATATTGATATAGCAAAAAACGAGAAAACCCCCATTTGTCAGGATACCGGATTTACAGTCATTTATATGAATGTAGGCCAGGATGTCCATTTCGCTGGAGGTGATGTAGAGGAGGCCATAAATAAAGGTGTGGCAGAAGGTTATGTAGAAGGATTTTTGCGTAAATCCATTGTGGCAAACCCTGTAACAAATCCAAAAAACACAGGTGATAACACACCGGCAATCATCCATACACACATTGTGCCGGGTGACAAAGTTGAAATAAAACTGTTGCCCAAAGGAGGCGGATCTGAAAACATGTCCCGCCTGAAAATGATGAAACCCGCTGACGGCGTGGAAGGGATAAAACAATTTGTGCTGGATACCATTTCAGAAGCCGGAGGAAACCCATGCCCCCCAACAGTCATTGGTGTGGCAGTGGGAGGCACCTTTGATCACGTGGCGTACCTTGCCAAAAAGGCAATAGGCCGAGGTTTTGGTGAAAGAAACCCAAATCCTAAAATTGCAAAATGGGAAATCGAATGGCTTGAAGAAATCAATAAACTTGGCATCGGCCCTGCCGGCCTTGGAGGCAATACAACATCACTGGAACTTTTTATTGAAGAATTCCCAAGGCACATAGCAACTTTTCCTGTGGCCGTGAATATTCAGTGTCATGCAGCCAGAGTTAAAAACATAACCATTTAAGTTAGGAGGAATCATGAGCAAAGTAAACCTTGAAACACCACTTACTGATGAGAAAGTGAAAAATCTTCAGATCGGAGATGAGGTATCTTTATCCGGTATCATATATACCGCCAGGGATGCTGCACATAAAAAACTTGTGGATTTAATACACAATGGTCAAGAATTGCCCTTTGATGTACAAGGCAGCGTCATATATTATGTAGGCCCAACACCCGCTCAGCCAGGGCAAGTCATTGGAGCTGCCGGACCAACAACCAGTTATCGCATGGATCCTTTTGTTGAAGAAATGTTAAAAGCCGGGATGAAAGGGATGATTGGCAAAGGTGCCAGATCAAAACCTGTTATTGAAAGCTTGAAAAAATATACAGGTGTGTATTTTGGAGCGACGGGCGGTGCGGCAGCTTTAATTTCCAAGTGCATCAAAAAAGCCGAAGTTATCGCTTTTGATGAATTGGGGCCTGAAGCTGTGCGCAGACTCGAAGTAAAAGATATGCCCCTTGTTGTAATTAACGATTCTACAGGAAAAGACCTGTATAACGAGGGTAGAAAAGCCTGGGAAAATAAATAATAATCCATTTATAATTGTAATGTTATGAGTAATTTCTTTACGTCATCAATCGGAAAAAAGTTTTTAATGAGTATCACAGGGTTATTCCTGATATTCTTTTTAATTGTTCACCTGACTGTTAATTCAATGATCGTATTTGACAGTACCGGTGTATTGTTTAACAAGGCTGCGCATTTTATGACCACCGATCCGGTCATTTCAGTTATCGAACCAATCCTTGCCATAGGTGTGATATTGCATGTTATTATTGCATCATTTATTACGG
>JBNJGX010000101.1:2932-8018 GCA_051748025.1 Bacteroidota bacterium | reverse complement strand
TGGAAAGTGAATGAATGGGTAAAAAAAGCCGTTATACTGTATTTTCCTTTACGGCCTATGGAAAAAATTGAAGATGGCAGTTTTGAATACCATGATAAAATTCCGCTGAAAAAAGGTTTTGATGTTCAGGGGGTCAGGGTAGTGCCTGATGCCATTGCCAGATATGGTGCTTTTTTGAACAGGGGTGTTATCATGATGCCATCTTATGTTAATATTGGAGCCTGGGTAGGTGCTTATACCATGGTGGATACATGGGCAACCGTAGGGTCCTGTGCGCAAATCGGTGAACATGTGCATTTGAGTGGTGGTGTTGGCATTGGGGGAGTTTTGGAACCCATACAGGCAGCACCGGTAATCATTGAAGACAATGCATTTATTGGTTCACGGTGTATTGTTGTTGAAGGTGTACATGTTGGTAAAGAAGCCGTGCTGGGTGCAAATGTTGTTCTCACTGCAAGCACAAAAATCATTGATGTAACAGGCAATGAACCCGTTGAAATTAAAGGATATATCCCCAAACGCTCGGTGGTCATTCCAGGGTCATACACAAAGCAGTTTAATGCCGGTGAATATCAGGTTTCATGTGCACTCATAATTGGTGAAAGAAAACCATCCACCGATAAAAAAACGTCACTGAATGAGGCTTTAAGAGAGTATGATGTGATGGCGTAAAAATATTGCCCGGCTTTTTAATTATATATTATAAACATATTTTTCAAAGGCACAGTAAAATTTGTAAATAAATTTATATTTTTATGCTGAAAACCAAATTATCTGTAAGATGAAAAAAATCACAGTTTTAATCATTGCATTTTTCCTTGGATTAATGTGCTTTGCACAATTGGAAACACGTGAAATTACCCATGATGATACAACCAGGAAATATTTGGAATATTTGCCGGCTGATTATTCCGGGGAGGATGCATTTCCTGTCGTATTTGGCCTTCATGGGTTAGGTGATAATATGAATGATTTCTACAATGTTGGTATGAATTATATTGCTGATACTGCTGGGTTTATACTGATTGTACCTGAAGCATTGGAATTCACTGTTTTTGGGCAAACTTTAACAGCCTGGAATTCGGGAGCATCAATGTATGGAATAACGCCCAATGTCGATGTTGATGATACAGGTTTTTTGATGGCAGTGCTGGATTCATTAAATACACATTATAACATTGATACTGAACAGGTATTTTTTTTCGGACTAAGCATGGGTGGATACATGTGTAACAAATTGGCATGTGAAAAAGCAGATAGGATAGATGCTATCGCTTCGGTTTCCGGAACAATGGGTGTTAATTATAGCCCGGAACCAGTTGATCCCATTGCTTGTCTCCACATTCATGGTACCAATGATGAAACCGTGTCATATACCAACAACACTTCCGGAATGGATGCTGATTCGCTTGTGAATTTTTGGATAGCACACAACAACAATGATACGGCTGCGGTTGTGTTTTCTTATCCGGATACGGTTGATGATGGCGTAAGCTTTGAACGGTTTGTATATCCTGATGGTGATAAGCAAGTGGTACATATCAAAGTGATTAACGGAGAACATAATTGGTATTATACCCCACAGAATGACATTGATTATGCACAGGAAATTTGGCGGTTTTTTAAATACCGTTTTCCGGAAACAGAACAGAATTTTATCCCTGTTATGAGTGCAGGCAATTTTTCAATTTATCCCAATCCGGTTACACAACATGATATTGTAAACATTAAATTTGAAGATAATAATGTCCCTCAAAAGTTGTATTTATGTAACAATCACGGCCAACTTGTTAAAACCATTCCGTTAAACGGACAAAAAGAAGTAAACATGAATATTTCTACTTTAAGTGCTGGTCTATACAATATTTATACATATCCCGGAAAAAGCCAAAATAAATTGATTATATGCAGATAGTATTTTAATCAATAAATTGGGATTTACAGGGTTTTTCAGTAAACAACAATTTGAAAAAGGTCACTTACTATTGTAATATTTATTGTAATCATTTACCCTGCAAATATACAATTGAATACAGAGAACCATATTATTATTTGATTGGTAGTTATAAGCAATGATAAAAATTAAATCACAATAAAAATGCAGGTATATTAAAACAAGTATTAATTATTTTATTAAATTTGTAATGTAATATCATGTCTAAAATCAATATCATGGAGAATCTAAAAGAAGTAGAGATCCTTATTGTTGAGGACAATCCACAGGATGCTGAGATGGCCATGCGTGCATTTAAGCAAAATAAATTAACCAATAAATTACATATTGTTGAAGATGGTGTAAAAGCCCTCGATTTTTTATTTGCCAAAGGCAAGTACGCTGACCGTAAAAACATGAATAAACCAAAAATTATTTTGCTTGACCTTAAACTACCTAAACTTGACGGGCTGGAGGTGTTACAGAAAATTAAAAGTAACCCTGATACGAAAATTATTCCGGTAATTATTCTTACCTCATCAAAAGAAGAAACCGACATCATAAAAAGCTATCAGCTTGGCGTGAATAGCTACATTGTAAAACCGGTTGATTTTGATAAATTTGTTAAGGCTGTAAGGGATTTAGGGCTTTATTGGCTACTGTTAAATGAAAATCCGACATAATTCGCAGGTATAAATTACCAATACTATCTGAATTTTTATTAATCCAAATGCGAAATATTTTTTTGTATTTAAAATATTTTTTTGTATTTTGCTGGTCGCTATAATGGTGATGTTTTTATGGAAGAAAAAGCTGAAAACATTAAAATTTTGTTTGTTGAAGACATTTCAACTGATGTTGAACTTGCTTGTCGTTCTATAAAAAAAGAACATATCCCTTTTTTACACAAAGTTGTTGATACAGAAGAAGCATTTAAACAGGAGCTGGATGCTTTTTATCCCGATGTGATTGTTTCAGATTATATGATGCCGTATTTTGATGGTATGCGGGCATTGAAAATTGCCCGGGCTTTTAGTGATCATATCCCTTTTATTGTACTTACAGGTTCTATGAATGAAGAAACAGCAGTTGCCTGTATGAAAGCCGGAGCATCTGATTATGTGCTTAAAGAAAAGATTACACGGCTGCCCTTTGCTATCAAAGAAGCCATTGAAAAAAATAAAGCCCTGAAAGAAAAAATGCAAATGGAAAAACAAGTATTGGACAGCTTGCATGAATATCAGGACTTGATTAATAGCATGAATGAGACTGTCTGGATAATTGACTTTGACGGGACATTGCTTGATGTTAATAACAGGGCTGAGGTTGTTTTGAAATACAGCAGAAAAGAATTGCTGGATATTGGTCTTTGTGGGATTGATGAAAATAACAGTAAAGACGATATCAAAGATATGATTAAAACATTAAGACATGATAAAATCCATGTTTTTCAAACCGTTCATAAAACAAAAGAAGGAAAAGATATCCCTGTAGAAATCAGTTCGAGTTTAATCCGCTACAGAGGGAACCAAGCAGTACTGAGTGTGGCAAGGGATATTTCCGATCGAATAAAAGCAGAGCGAAAACTTCGGCTTCTCAGCTGGGCTGTAGAACAAAATCCGGTTGCCATTGAAATAACTGACCAAAACGGGAATATTGAGTATGTAAATCCCGTATTTTCAAGTATAACAGGTTATAAGGCCAAAGAAGCTATTGGAAATAACCCGAAAATTTTAAATTCAGGATACCATTCAAAACAATATTTCAAAAACCTTTGGGACACCATCCTTTCAGGACAAGAGTGGACAGGTGTGTTAAAAAACAAAAAGAAAAACGGAGAATTATACTGGGAAGAAGCCGTTATATCTCCCATTGTAAATGAACAGGGAAATATCACGCATTTTGTGGCGGTTAAAGAAGACATTACAGAAAAGAAGAAAATGCATGAGGATCTGGTTGCCGCCAAAGAGAAAGCCGAAGAAAGTGACCGGTTGAAATCTTCATTTCTTGCCAACATGAGTCATGAAATCCGTACCCCCATGAATGGTATCCTTGGCTTTACAGATTTACTAAAAGATCCAAATCTCTCGGAGGAACAAATAAAAACTTATGTTGAAATCATTCAACGAAGCGGCAGGCGAATGCTCAATACTGTCAATGATATTATTGAAGTTTCTAAAATTGAAACTGGTCAGATTGACGTAAATTATCATAATGTTAATGTGTATAAGGAAATCAGCGGGCTGGTTGATTTTTTTCAGCCGGAATGCAAAAATAATGGGTTAAAGCTGATACTTGAAAATGAAGCGCCTGACAAACCGCCTGTAATTGTTACAGACGAAAATAAGTTGATCTCCATTATCACAAACTTAATAAAAAATGCCATTAAATATACAGACAAAGGGCATATAAAAATTGGCTACGACATTAAAGACGGATATTTAAGTTGTTATGTAAAAGATACCGGGATAGGCATTCCTGAAGAAAAGCAGGCTTTTATTTTTGACAGGTTTACCAGGTTGGAAGTTGTGGATAAGAAAGCGCTACAAGGATCCGGTCTGGGATTGTCAATCACAAAATCATATGTTGAAATACTTGGAGGCAATATCAGTGTTAAATCTGAACCGGAGAAGGGCTCTGTTTTTTCTTTTTTTGTTCCCTTGAACTCCAAAGGCAATATGTTATCAAAAAGAAAATCAGATGCAAAACCTGAAATATACAAGGCGGATACCACAAAACTAAAAACCCTGATAGTAGAGGATGATCCGGTTGCAGAGATGTACCTTTCGGTTGTAATGCAGGAGTTGTCAGAAGAAATATTGTTTGCCGGAAATGGTAAAGAAGCAATAGAAATTTGTAAAACACACCAGGATATAGATATTATTCTTATGGATGTTAAAATGCCTGAAGATGATGGTTATACTACTACCAGAAAAATTCGAAAAATAAATAATGACGTGGTAATAATTGCACAAACAGCTTATGTGGCACATGAGGAAAAGGAAAAAGCCTTAAAAGCTGGTTGTGATGCGTATATACCAAAGCCAATAAAAAGGGATAAATTATTATCTGTTATTGATGAGCTAATGCAGGCAAAGTAATACCTAAAGTCTGCAAGTGTTCCGGTGGCTTCGAGACATTCCGGCTACCGCC
>JBNJGX010000101.1:0-2832 GCA_051748025.1 Bacteroidota bacterium | reverse complement strand
ACTATTCACAAATTAATTGAAACTTCTACTTTCTTTTCGCCTATGCATCAATGTTTGCATATTTTGCATTCTGTTCAATAAATTCACGGCGCGGTGCAACTTCATCACCCATAAGCATGCTGAAAACGCTGTCGGCTTCTGCGGCATTTTCTATGGTAACCTGTTGGAGTTTCCTGGTTTCAGGGTTCATTGTGGTTGTCCAGAGTTGTTCTGAATTCATTTCTCCAAGGCCTTTATAGCGTTGAATATGTACACCGGCTTCAGATCCGCCGGTAAGTTCAAGCAGTATTTCGGCCCGCTCTTCTTCGTTCCATGCATACCGTTGTTCTTTTCCTTTCCGGATAAGATAAAGTGGTGGCGTGGCAAGGTATAGGTTGCCATATTCGATAAGTGTTTTCACATACCGGAAAAAGAAAGTCATAATGAGTGTTGTAATATGGCTGCCATCAACATCAGCATCAGTCATGATGATGATCTTTTCGTAGCGCAATTTATCAAGGTTAATGGCTTTATTGTCTTCATTTGTACCCATGACAATACCGAGTGCCGTAAAAATATTTTTTATTTCATCATTTTCAAACACCTTGTGTTGCATGGCTTTTTCGACATTGAGTATTTTCCCGCGCAAGGGGAGTATCGCCTGAAACTGTCTGTCACGTCCTTGTTTAGCTGTACCCCCGGCAGAATCTCCCTCAACAAGAAACAATTCAGCTTTGGCCGGATCTTTGGTTGTACAGTCAGCAAGTTTTCCGGGCAATCCGGCTCCTGACAGTGCGGATTTACGTTGTACCAGCTCGCGGGCATTACGTGCAGCATGACGTGCCTGGGCAGCAAGTATCACTTTTTGCACAATGGTTTTTGCATCCCTGGGATTTTCCTCAAGGTAATTCTTGAGTGCCACACTGACAGCCTGGTTGACATATCCTGCAACTTCGGAATTTCCCAGTTTTGTTTTTGTTTGTCCTTCAAACTGTGGTTCCTGTACATTGACAGAAATCACCGCTGTTAATCCCTCTCTGAAGTCATCACCGGCAATATCAAATTTTAATTTGGATAACATGCCGGAATTCTCAGCATAATTTTTTAAAGTACGTGTCAGGCCCCGTCGGAAACCTGTCATGTGTGTTCCCCCTTCTATGGTATTGATATTGTTGACATAAGAAAACACATTTTCATTGAATGAAGTGTTATATTGCATGGCAACTTCAACCGGCACTTCATTTTCATCATTGCTGATGTGGATAATTTCTCCTGTCAATGGTTCACGGGAGCGGTCAAGAAATTCAACAAATTCTTTCAGTCCTTTTTCTGAATAATAAGATTTTTCCGGATGGTTTCCTTCCTCATCAGTGGTTCGCAGGTCTTTGATGGTCAGCCGTATTTTTTTATTAAGAAATGCCAGCTCCCTCAAACGTGTAGCAAGGATATCAAATTTGAATTCTGTGGTCTGAAATATGCTTCTGTCAGGAAAAAAGCTGATTGTTGTACCGTGTTTGTCAGTTTTTCCAATCTCTTTGATTTCTGATACCGGCTTGCCGATTTTATATTCCTGAAAGTAAATTATCCCGTCTCTGTGTACCTCAACTTTTAACCATTCTGCCAGCCCATTAACGCAGGATACTCCGACACCATGCAAGCCTCCTGACACTTTATAAGAATCTTTATCAAATTTACCGCCGGCATGCAGCATTGTCATCACCACCTCAAGTGCAGATTTACCTTCCTTTTCATGGTAATCAACCGGAATACCGCGTCCGTTATCTGTTATGCTTATTGATCCGTCCGCATTTATTACAACATCAATGTTGTCACAATATCCAACAATGGCTTCATCAATTGAGTTATCAATGACTTCGTAAACAAGGTGATGTAAACCTTTAAAGCTGACATCCCCTATGTACATTGCCGGGCGTTTTCTTACCGCTTCTAAACCTTCAAGTGTCTGAATATTTTCTGCGGAATATTTGTTTTTCTTTTCTTCTTCCATTACGTTGAAATTCATTAATTTTTTAAATGCACACAAAGATACAAAAACCCAGAGATTTTTATTGATTAATCCGGTGATTTTAAGATAATTTATCAACAACCGGTTATTAAATCAGGTGAATCATTAAATGCTTGAAAGAATGACATATAAATCTTTTTAACAAGAAGCATATAGCGGTAAAAATGAACACCAATTAAATAAAAAAGAAAAAAAGTCACTTATCTTTCAATCTGGCAATTTCCCTTTTTAGTTGCTGAATTTCATCACGCATTTCAGGGATTTGTTTTTGGATGACGAAATTACGTTTATAGTCTCTGGCTGAAATGGCAGGACTTCCCATAATGGTTTCGCCGGATTTTACATCGCCGGGGACACCTGATTGTGCAGCGATGGATACCTTATCCCCGATATCCACATGGCCGGAAATGCCCACCTGGCCACCAAACATACATTGGCTGCCGATTTTTGCGGTGCCGCTGATGCCGGTTTGTGCTGCCATAACTGTATTTTTGCCTATCACTACGTTATGCGCAACCTGTATCAGGTTATCCAGTTTTACACCACTTTCTATAAGTGTTTCACCCATGGTTGCCCTGTCAATGGTCGTGTTGGCACCGATTTCTACATCATCTTTAATATGCACAATGCCCACCTGCTCGATTTTTTTGAAAACGCCTTCGTCATCCGGGGCAAAGCCAAATCCATCGGAGCCAATGACAGCCCCGGCATGAATAATACAGTTTTTGCCGATTTTTGTGCCGTGGTAAATTTTTACCCCCGAAAAAATTGTGACATTATCGCCCAGGCAAACATTATCACCGATATAAGCATGCGGATAAATTTTA
>JBNJGX010000100.1:0-8035 GCA_051748025.1 Bacteroidota bacterium | reverse complement strand
AGGCAAAATGATGGAGGATGCATCAAAATTGCTGCCGGCAAGCTGATTCGTCCAGTAGGCCAGCAAATCTATGACTTCATGGTTGGTATTGAAAATATCATTGTATGTTTCAACAAACAGGTATGCATATTTGAAATAAGCCAGCAGCCCCAGGTTGACAAAAATGGATAAGCCAACAAATAATTTTCGTTTCCATGTTTCTTGTGATGTGTATATCAGGCGCCCCAGCGTGTAATCCACGATAGTGGAAAATATCAGAATGGTGAAAAAATGCCCGCCGGATTTCCAGTAAAAAAACAAACTGAAAAGAAACAAATAGGTATTGCGCAATGCATTTTTTTTGTACACCAACATGTAAAACAACAGCAACAAAGCAAAAAACACCCAGAAATAAATGTGGGTGAAGAGCATTGGCTCCCGTGGGTCATATATGAAAAAGTTTTTTATGAAATCCATTGTAATTATTCAGTTGTTGTTAGTTAAGCTGTTTTGCCACAGATTATGAAAATCTGTGGCAATTCCCTTTTTATAAATAAATAATATTTCTGATTAATTTCCATCCATCTAATTTTTTGTTTTCTGTTCAATATGTTGATTATATGCGCGCAAAAATGCGTTAAACATCAAATCAGCCTGTAACAAATATCCTTTTTTATTAAAGTGAAGCTTGTCACGGGCAGTAAGACCGGCATGATTCCATGACATGATGGCGTTGAGCTCTCCCATGATGTTATAGAAATCCCAAACCATAAAATGTGCTTCTTCACCCAGCTTCTTTATCACTTTTGCTGCCTTTTTCGTGTTATAATTCAGGTATTTGCGGTAGCGGTAATTGTCACCCGGGGTAGTCCACAGTATAGCTGCTGATGGTGCTGCCTGCCGGATGCGGTAAAGCAATGTGCGTGCATTGTTTTCAAAAGCCTCTATGTCAAATTTGTTGGTGTATGCATCGTTGGTACCCAAAGATATGATGATAAAATCCGGGTTTAAGCCGGCAATTTCATTTTCCAGCAAAGGACAGCGCAACCATGATTCTGTTTCGGCACCATTGACCCCAACGGCATGATATACAATGCCCGGGTCTGTATTCACGGGCTCAAAACCACGTAGCACAAATTCTCCCTTTTCTGTTTTTCTATTGATTTTCAGGCTTATATCATGCAATGTTTTGTCAAATTGAATGACAGAAAACCCGGAATCCGGTGCATGCCGGATTTTATAATTTAAGTTTGTATCTGCGGGCATGATTTCCCAGTTCGCAGTGTCCATGTTGTGATATACACGAAGCCGGTTGTATGTGTAAGACAGGTAATTGTCTTCTTTGAAAGAGATTTGTATGCTGGTTTCTTTGCTTTTTGTTGAAACCAGGTAACCGGCTAATCCCAGCGGGCAATCCCTTTTTTCCTGAACATTTTTACAGGCTGTCCAATTTCCGGTGTATGAGACGGTATAATTCCACGGGTTATTCGATTGTGCCATTTTTACAGGGAAAATAAAGCCGCGGCCTCCGTTTAAGCCCCATGCCATTTTCTGAAAACGCCTGCGCAATTGTCCCGATATATAATCAGCCTGAATGTGGGAATCTCCAATATGTAAAACATTCAATTTCCCTTTTCCACGGAGTATCAAACTGTCTAACTTATTGAAAAATATGTCTGAATTTTGATGTTCATTCATGATGAAATGGTTTTCATCATAATCAATGAAATCAAATTTGTCAATCTCAAAGGGATTAAGTTGGGCATAAGCAATGCCGGGCAAAAAGAGTATAAGTGCCGGTAATATTTTCAAAAGCCCGTATATGTCAGGTTTTATTCTCATTGTTTTTTCCCTTTGGCTTTCCTGTAATTGTGATATTCAAGCATGATGGCATTGTATAGCATGTTGCTGATGATGCGTGAGCCTTCGTGATTAAAATGTGTAAAATCTTTGTTGGCAAGCGGCGGTTCGGCCCATACCCAACTGGGCATTGAATTTTTTCCGCCCATGGCTTCATACATATCCCAGAAAATCACATCTGCACGCATGGCAGCATTTTTTTGCGCGTTACGTATTTTTTCTATGCAATCATGTGTTACGTAATGGGTTCCTTCTTTTTTTGACATATCCGAAATGCCCACAACAATGATGGCCATGTCCGGTTTTAGTTGCTTCAAAGTGCTGAGCTGATGATATATCCAATTTTCGTAATACGTGAAATCTTCCCTGTCTTCCTGCACGACATTGACCCCAAATTGAAATATAAGCAGCTTGGTGTTTAACTGATTAAACCATGAGCTTAGCCAGATACGGGGCATTTTTGTAAAAACTGTGCCGGCATTACCCCTGAGCGGGAGGTTATTAATAATTACGCCGCTATTGCTTTCGAGGAAAAGTCCATATACATCGGGACTGTCATGACCGGCCATGTGTACATGAAATTCATTGATTAATGAATCGGAAATTAAAAAAGTTGTGGGTTGAGTTACCGGGTACAGGCTGTCCTTTTGTAAAATGGTGTCGTGCTCGTTTCGGACTGTAATTTCTACCGGGGCATGGAGGTTCCCGTAATACAACACAGTTTTATCCCACTGGTGGGTATGTCTGTATCCCTGAAAGGAGTTTTTCACGGAAAATGATGCCTGATGCAACAATGAATCGTTGGGGATGCTGTCGTTCCATGGCTTGGCATATCGAAAGATGGCCATGGCCGGGCCATAGTTTTTGTGATTGATGCTGCTGTCCTTATTGCCAAAAAGTGTGTGCCGCTTCCATTCTGAGGAGGGGTTTACACGCCATGATGGTTTTTGGGTAACCGGTTTAACAGCGAGGTAGCCGGGACCTCTTCCTCCAAAACTTTGCTGCAGGCGTTGTCGCAGAAAACCTGAAATATGGTCTGCTTCAATTTGTGAATCCCCGTAATGCATGATGTGTATGGGTTGTTCGCCAATGTCAGCCACTTCCAGTTTTTCAAAAAAATTGTTTAAGCTGTTTTTTGCGGGTTTTGAGAATTCGAGCGGATATTCTGATGCAGCCAGCACTTCAGCATCAGCCCTTACGGTATCTGCTATGGCTGACGTATCGGCTTTTGTGGTATCAACACGCAATTGTCTTCTGACAATATTATCAATATCAGCATATTCTATCTTTTGGGGATTGAAAAAATCCTGTAGTGATGGAAATGTAAGTTCTGTGTCTCCGATTTTAATTCCTTCTTTGGGAAAAAACAACGCCAGAATTGCCAGCATCAACAGTACAGAAATGAAAAATCCGGATATGTGGCGTGGCTTTATCATTTCCCCTTATTCTTTTTGATTTTCAGCTTTTGTCCTGGTTTTAAATCTTGCGGATTGATATTGTTCCACCTCAAAATATCCTGGTCGCTGATGCCGGGGTGTTTTTTAGCGATTTGCCACGGATTGTCTCCTGGTTTTACTGTATATAAGATGTATGTACCGTGTTTTAATTTTTCTTTTTGTGTCTGTTTTTGTGAATTTTTACTGACTATTTCGCCTTCACGTGCCTGTTTTTCTGCAAAACTCATTGTCTCAATTGCGGTATAATGGCTTTTTTTGTTTTTTGGAACATACACCACAATGGTTTGTCCTGCCCGGATAAAATTGCCGCGAATGTTATTCCAGTATCGGATATTGGAAGCGGAAGTATCGAACCATTCGGACAGAAAACCTATGTTGTCGCCGCTTTTGATGGTGTAATTGACCGGTACATAGTCATCGCCGGGAATGTTTTTTTTCTGTGTACCATTTGCCAGGTTATCTTCTGGCTTCGGCCTGCTGAAATAAAAACTGTCGCGATGGTGATACATGCTGTCTTCTAATGTCATAAAATGTTCTGCCATATCCTGGGGCAGATACAACGGTAATTGATTGCCAGGTGTGGCAGGGACTATGGATTGTGGGTATCCCGGATTGAGTTTTTCCAGTAATTTCTCATCAATACCGGTTAAGGCAGATACCTGACCGAAATGCAATTTGTTTTGAACAATAACGGTATCTTTTGGGGATACAGTATTGATAGATGCCGCTTCAACTCCGAATTTGCCTGGGTTTTTAATGATGATGGCCAGTGCTGTAAAAGCATGGTAAATGTCAGCTTCAGGAATTGGGAGCTTTTTAAAAACTGCTTCCATGTTCCCGGGGTTGTTTGTGTTTTTCATGGCCTTGTTTACAGCACATGGCCCACTACTCCATGCAGCAATGGCCAGTGCCCACTGTTTATACTGCCGGTAAAAGTCTTTAAGCATTTTTGCAGCGGCCATGGTTGCGTGGTATGTTTCGCGTCTTTCGTCTATGTATTCATTTACCCTTAGGTTACAGAGCCTTGCGGTGCTGTATTTGAATTGCCATAAACCAACAGCTCCTGTAGCAGAAACATAACAGGGATGCATGCCTGATGATACCAGTGGCAGGTAAACCAGTTCGGGAGGCATTGAATCCTGCTGGAAAAGGGTGGCAGATTGTTCTTTTTGTCGTTCTGCCAGGGTCAACAGGAGGGAGGTCTCGTCAGGATGTTCATAGGCATAAAAAAACAGGAAAGCCATGGTTTTTTCAGGATTGACAATGGTTATCTCAGGGGAAAACTTTTCCAAAACCGGGGTAATGTCTGTTAAAGAAGGCCAGAGGTGAGGTAAAGCAATGTTATTATTGATTTCCTTTTCAGGTTTGTAATGCTTGTTCAGTGCCCTGAGTTGGTTTTCAAATTTGGCTTTTGTTTCGGCGGGTAATGTGGGGGTTGGGTGTTGTGCGTGTGCAGGTAAAGTAATTATTGATATCCATAAAAGCAGAAAAAATGATAAGCCGCTTTTATCCCATATCCCATTCAAGGGAAAACCGGACGGTAAATAATTATGTATTTTACGGTTCAACGGTGTCTCAATATTTTGGCGTTATTGTTGGCTCTGTTCTAATATATAATTGATAAATTTAAAAAAATGTGATTTTAGAAATCATTTTCAAAATAAGGTTTTAGGTCATGAGATATTTTAAACCTAACCCCTAAAACCCAACCCCTAATTTTTTTCAAATCAACCGATATTTATAATAGAGCGTCGTTGTTTTATTTGCCGGATATTGTTATATCTGTTTGAGCAAAGTTTTCATGTTTACTTTTTCATTTACAATGTCAAAAATCTGGTCTGCGGGCACCCGTTCCTGTTTCATGCTGTCACGTTCGCGTATTGTCACGGTGTTGTCTTCAAGGCTTTGGTGGTCCACGGTAATGCAGTAAGGCGTGCCAATGGCATCCTGGCGGCGGTATCTGCGTCCAATGCTGTCCTTTTCTTCGTAATAGCAGTTGAAATCATATTTGAGTTCATCCATGATTTTGCGTGCAATACCGGGCAACCCGTCTTTTTTTACCAGTGGTAACACAGCCACTTTGTATGGAGCCAGCGGGGCTGGTATTTTCATGACAATGCGGGTCTCTTTTTCGAGTTTTTCTTCTGTATAGGCAGCGGAAAGTACCATAAGGAAAGTACGGTCGAGGCCAATGGAAGTTTCCACAACATAAGGGACATAACTTTCCCCTTTTTCATTGTCATAATACTGGATTTTTTTGCCGGACATTTCCTGGTGCCTGCCCAGGTCAAAATCGGTGCGTGAGTGAATCCCTTCTAATTCCTTAAAACCAAAGGGGAACTCAAATTCAATATCGTATGCCTCTGTGGCATAATGGGCAAGTTTATCGTGTTCGTGCATCCGGAACAAATCAGGCTCAAACCCGAGGGCTTTGTGCCAGTTCATGCGTTTTTCACGCCAGTATTCGAACCATTCTTTTTCAGTGCCGGGTTGCACAAAATATTCCATTTCCATTTGTTCAAATTCCCGCATTCTGAAAACAAACTGCCGTGCTACAATTTCGTTGCGGAAGGCTTTTCCGACTTGTGCAATACCAAAGGGGAGGTTCCGGCGGCCTGTTTTTTGCACATTGAGGTAATTCACAAAAATCCCCTGGGCGGTTTCGGGGCGGAGGTAGATTTTAGCGCCGTCAACAGACCCCAGCCGGGTATCAAACATCAGGTTAAATTGCCGCACATCCGTCCAGTTGCGTGAACCGGAAACAGGGTCAGCGATTTCTTCATCCATTATGATTTGTTTGATTTCATCCAGGTTTTCTGATTTCAAAGCTTCGATAAAGCGTGAGCGAAGTTTTTCAATTTTTCCGAGGTATTTCACCACACGGGGATGGGTACTGACAAATTTTTCTTCATCAAAATCATCACCAAACCGTTTTTTGGCTTTGTTGATTTCTTTATCCACCTTTTTTTGGATTTTGTCAAGGTGGTCTTCAATAAGCTCATCGGCACGGTAACGTTTTTTGGAGTCTTTATTGTCAATCAGCGGGTCATTAAATGCATCTACATGGCCGGATGCTTTCCATACTTTTGGGTGCATAAATATAGCGGAATCCAGCCCGACAATGCTTTCCTGCATTTTTACCATGGCATCCCACCAGTATTGTTTGATGTTATTTTTTAATTCCACGCCGGTTTGGCCGTAATCGTACACTGCGCTCAATCCGTCGTATATCTCACTGGATTGAAAAATAAAGCCGTATTCTTTGGCGTGGGCAATAATCTTACTGAATTTGTTGTCTTGTGCCATCCTTATATTTATATTTTAAATTTAAGTGACAAAGTTAATATATTACCACAAATATTCTTGTTGTTATAAAATGAAATAAATAATGATGTGATTTTGGATGTATTACACATTTCAAATAATAATAAAGTATTTTTATGGATAGCGATTGGATAAATATTCAGCTTATTAACTGAGTTCTCAAAAGCTTGTGAAGACAATGTTTTTATTGAAAAATTGGATAATTTTATGATTTCCGGTTTATAAGACTAACCTTAGTAAACCCCAATATTGTAAGCTTTTAGTTTTTGCCTGTATGTTTCATGTTTGCTTCCGGTCAGATGGTTCAGCAGAGCATAAAAAGCTTTGCTGTGGTTTTTGTGTACAGTATGGGATAACTCATGCAGGATCACATAGTCTATCAATTCATCCGGAAGCATCATCAAATGAAGGCTGAAATTGAGTTTGTTTTTCGATGAACATGACCCCCATCGTTTTCGGGCACTTGTGATCCCTATCCCCGAAAAACTCAGGTTGTGTTCAGATGCAAGTTTTTGTGCCCTTTGGGGAATATGTACATAGGCTTCATACCTCCAGATACGCTCTATGCCCTCACGAATAAAATGCTGAATGCCGGGTGCTCCAATATCCTGGTGTTGGGGTATTTCTACAACAAAAAGATGGTCATTATCCGGATGGATGTAGCATGATGCTGTCTTAGCGTTAGTTTTGATGATTTTAACGCGGTATCCCCGTGTGTAAAAATCGGTGTTCTCACGGAAAATGGTGGTATTTTGTCTCAGATGCTGCTTCTGATTCTGTATCCTTTGCTGACTTTTCAGTATTTTTTCTTTGATGGAAACTACCATGTCACAGGCAGCTCTGTAACTTTGCCCGGGCGGTATCCTAACTTCCACTGTTCCGTCTTCGCCAATTCGTATGTTAAAATTCTTTTTGGCTTTGCTGTTTTTGTTCAGCCTCACCTTCCCTATTTCGGGGATTTGAACTTCCTTCACGCTTCTTCATTATTTTTTTCAACAAGTTTGCTTATTTCTCTGAATGATTTATCAACGCTTGTCAGTAAATCTTCTTTGATAGCTGCAAAAGCCTTTTTCTTTTCTTTTGCATCATCCATCCTTTTGGCTTCATTTACACGTGTGATAAGCGCTTCGCGTTTTAACATCATGTTTTTCATGATTTTATCTGAAGCGGCATCATCTTTATTTGCTCGTTTGTAAATCATACAATCAGCCAATACCTCATAAATCAGGTAATTGATGTCCTTTTTGATATCTCTTACACTTGCCATAATTTTCTGTTTTTAAGATGTGTAAAGGTAATATTTTTTCTAAACAGAAAAAATGTACAAGGCTTATATTGTCTTGAAGCCAGTAATAATAAACGTTCTATTCTATATATCGGTTGATTTCTAAGAACTCATTTTTTAATTATTAATC
>JBNJGX010000099.1:0-8054 GCA_051748025.1 Bacteroidota bacterium | reverse complement strand
AATAAAAAATGTATGCTGTGCAAAACCCCTGACCCAACAGGGCGGATGCTAATGAACTCAAGATGTGGCACCTGGCCAAGAATAATACGCCAGCTCTGAGCTAATACCACACCATCATCCGATGGATTTAAGCCCTCAGTCCCGGCATAATTGATAAACATATATACAACTGATACAACAATCAAAATCAGCCATGCCAATGGACTGAAGCGTCGAAATATTTTCCTGTTATTCTCAGGTTTCATGATGTGTTTTTATTCTTCTTAATACGCTCAGACTACTCATTTATTGTGGTTGCGCCAGGCACATTTTCAATACTGCTTTTGCTTCTTTTAAAAATAAAAGATGCTAAGGCACTAAATTTTTCCCTGATGAAAAAAAGCCATTCGGGGAAAAATAAAATCTCAAAATACAATGACAAATATTAAATCAGTCCGAAGTCCGAAGACGGAAGTCGGGAGTTATGAGTTGTTCTTCCTACTTCAGACCCTTCGATGCTTCGACGCAGCTCACTTCGACATAGCCTGTCCCGAACTTGATTCGGGACTCAGTACGCCCCAGCACATCGCTGGGCTCAATGCGGCGCAACACAGCGCAATACATCGCAGAACGTCGCTTCCTACTTCGGACTTCGGACTGATTAGTTACCATTATTCAATAATTACAGGCTGCAAGATATATGATTTAAACATTATTTGCAAACAACACATCAATTTGATATTTTTCTATACTGTATTTGAAAAGGGTATTGTAGGGATAGAGCTAATATGTATATTTTTTTTGTTTTACTCACTGCCAGTTACCACCACAATTTATTGTTAAAAGGACAAAATCCCGCATGCAATTATCTGTTTTCAATGAAGATTAAAGGAAGATTGTGCGGATTTTTCTAACTTTACAAAAAAATCAGGTTGTTGAATACAGGCTGAAAATTATGCAACAGATTGAAAATAAAATACAAAAAGGTGAGCGTATATCCAAAGAAGACGCACTGCAATTATTTTCCTTGCCCTTGTCCAAACTGGCAGCGCTGGCATGGGAAAGGAAACAACATCACAGTAAGAATCATGTGTATTACAACCGAAATGTCCACATAGAACCCACCAATGTTTGTATTAATCATTGTTTGTTTTGTGCCTACAGGGCACGTAAGGGGGAGTCTTATGCATGGGAATACTCACATGATAAAATTGAAAACCTTGCCAAAGATGCACTGAAAAAGAACATCACAGAAATACATATCGTGGGAGGTGTACATCCTCTGTGGACAATTGATTATTACCTTGAAATACTCAAAAGAATCCGCAAACTCAGTAAGCGGGTGCATATCAAAGCTTTTACAGCCGAAGAGATCAGCCAGATGTGTAAAAATGCAAATATTCCGCTCTATGAAGGGATTGAACGAATGCTTGAGGCAGGGCTTAATTCTGTACCGGGTGGTGGTGCTGAGATTTTTGATAAAAGCTTAAGGCAAAAAATATGCCCTGATAAAATTGATGCCGAAACCTGGCTGGAAGTGCACAAAACCTTACACAAATCAGGGGTTCCGTCTAATGCTACCATGTTGTACGGGCATATTGAATCCCCGGTACACAGAATTGATCACCTTGATAAACTGAGAAATCTGCAGAATGATACTGGTGGTTTTAATGCGTTTATCCCACTGAAATACAAAAGCGGGAACAATGCACTGTCTTATTTAGGGGAAACCCACGTTACTGATGACATGAAAACCTTTGCTGTCAGCCGTATTTTCCTTGACAACATTCCCCACATGAAAGCATACTGGCCCATGATTGGAAAGAACAATGCCTCTATGAGCCTGGCTTTTGGTGTTGATGACCTGGATGGCACCATTGATGATTCCACAAAAATTTATGCACTTGCCGGCTCAGAAGAAAAACATCCGGTCATGTCGGTTGAAGCAATTAAGACCATGGCCAGGGTTGCTGGACTGAAAGCTGTTGAGCGGAATTCAATGTATAAAATTATAAATTAGACATCTGAAAAAAAAATAAAAAGGCATGCTACTTAAAATTACCATTATCCTGGCAGTGATATTTCAGATAATTGCTGTTTTTCAGGCAATAAAACTTACAAAGCGGACAAAATACAATTTCTCCTGGATTATGATATCCATTGGTATTGCTGCCCTCTTAATCAGACGAGTTGTGGAATTTTTACCCCTTGTTAGTGATTTTCAACCCCAGGATTTCAGGTTGCTTTATATCTGGGTAGGCGTTTTATCGTCACTTTTTCTGGCATTGGGTTTTTTACTTATCAGGCAGATTTTTAATTACATTGACCGCATGGAAGCCGAACGCCGTGAAGCTGAAAAGCAATTGCTCTCATCTGTCATTGTTACAGAAGAATCCGAACGTAAGCGACTTGCAAGGGAATTACATGACGGACTCGGGCCGCTTATGTCGGGCATTCGTATGTCAGTATCTGCACTTGAAAAACAATTGCATGATGACAAGCAGAAAAAAATTGCTGCTGATGCCAAAAACCTTGTACAGGAAGCACTGAAATCAGTAAAGGATATTTCCACAAACCTCAGTCCGCATATGTTGGAAAATTTTGGACTGGTACAGGCATTGAAGAACTTTATCAATAAAGTCAGTGCTTCAGGAAATTTACAAGTACAATTTAATACCAATTTGAAAGATGAAAAACTCCCGCATAAGCTCGAAATCATTGTTTACCGGGTACTGTGCGAAATGTTGACAAACACCATAAAACATGCAGGAGCAACCCGGGCAGGCATTAACATACAACATACAGGTAATGCCTTGTTGATTGATTATTATGATGATGGCAGGGGATTTGACCCTCAGGAAGTAATTAATAATAAACAGGGGATGGGTATCTCAAACATATATTCCCGTATTGCTTCGATTAATGGCAGCGTTAACATCAATGCTTCCGGAAAAAATGGCACAAATATGAAAATATATATACCTTTGACCCCGGATGAGCTCTAAAGATAATAACATAACAGTAATGTTGGTTGATGACCATACTTTATTCAGGAATGGCCTGAAAACCTTACTTAATGATACCAAAAATGTAAAAGTCATTGCTGAAGCAGCTAACGGAGAAGAGTTTTTGCAGAAAATTGACACTACGGATCCGGATGTCGTTTTACTTGACATTGCAATGCCGGTAATGGATGGGGTAGAAGCTGCATCACGGGCACTGAAAGAAAACCCCGGAATCAGAATTATCACCCTTTCAATGTATGGAGATGAAGATTATTATAACCGTATGGTAGAAGCCGGTGTCAGGGGGTTTATCCTTAAAGATTCTGATATTGATGAAGTGGAAAAAGCAATAAAAACCGTCTATGCCGGCAGAACCTATTTTTCGCAGGATTTATTGCAGGCTTTGCTCGAAGGACTCCGTAAAGAAGATGGTGTCGAAAAATATGCACTTTCTGAACGTGAAATTGAAGTGTTGCAGCATGTGTGCAGGGGCAAATCAAACCTCGAAATTGCCGGTAAAATGTACATCAGTAAACGTACTGTCGAAAAACACCGTGCCAACATTATGGAAAAAACCCGTTGTAACAATACCGCAAGCCTCGTTATTTTTGCTGTAAAAAACCATTTGTATGAAGTTAATGAATAGAATACACACATTCACAATAGCCGTTTTTTTAATAATCCCATGTTTTAATGTTGGTTTTTCACAGCAAATTATCCCACAGCAGCGTATGACAGATTGGACTAATACCGGCCTGAAGGATAGTTTGCCTGCTGCTGATACCATTATCAATGTATTGGATTTGGGCGCTATTCCCAATGATGGCATTGCCGATGATGATGCTTTTCAAACGGCACTCGATTTGTCAATGGGGCAGACCGCCCAAATTTTTGTCCCCGCAGGAGAATACCGGTTGACACAAAGCTTAAATTTGAGCTCCGGCACATATCTCACGGGTGTTTCAGCAGACAGTACTTTCCTGAATTTTGAGCTACCACAGGCCCAGGATCTGATCGCCGCAAATGGCAGCCCCGGTAATGATACAACCCTGATCCAACCTGCCGGCACCTTTGACACTGTCCTTATTTGTGCTGATACTGCCCACAACATTGTGCCGGGAGATGTCCTGCTTTTGCATCAGGATGCCGCAGATTTTGTAACTTCCGATTGGGCATTACAAGCCATGGGGCAGATTGTTGAAGTGACAGATACGATGGAAAATCAAATTTTTATTAATGATGAGATCCGTCATGAGTATCCCTCAGATAATAACCCTGTGCTTATCCGGTTAAATCCCGTTACCAATATATCTGTCAGCAACCTGAGCATCGAACGATTAGATTCCCATGACCAACAAGCCAGTAACATTAAGTTCGGATATGTACACAATGCAAAAGTGCATGCCATCATCAGTGCAAATTGTATTTTTTCACATATCAGCGTACGTTATGCTTCCCATGTTTTGATTGAAGGTTCTTACTTTCACCATGCCCATGATTATGGCGGCGGAGGGCGTGGTTATGGGGTGGAAATATCCTTTGCATCCGCGGAGTGCCTGGTGGTGAATAATGTGTTTGAACACCTGCGTCATTCCATGTTACTGCAGGCTTGCTCAAACGGAAATGTGTTTGCTTATAATTATTCAAAGGATGCCTATTGGGATGAAGGTGTTTTCCCTGCTGAATCTGCAGGGGATCTTGTGCTTCATGGTAATTATCCATATCGCAACCTTTTTGAAGGCAACATTGCACAAAACCTGGTGGTTGATGATTCTCACGGGATCAACGGATCTGACAATGCTTTTTTCAGAAACAGGCTGGAAAATTATGGCATTTTTATGAACGCTAACCCTGCAACAGATTCTGTGATTTATGTGGGGAATGAGATAACTGACAATGGGATGTTAACGGGTTTATACCAGATATATGGTAACGGACATATAGAGCATGGCAATCTCCAGTATGACACATGGCACCCCGATGGTACTGACTACCTCGAAACAGAATCCTTGTATAGGGAACAGACCCCCTGTTATTTTACTGAAGCCGGTATTCCCTGGCCGTTTGTCGGGCCGCCCCATGATTTAGATGCATATATTAACCCTGCACAAAAACGGTACGAAGCCGGAAATATGGTGTTTGAAGGATGTGACCAACCTGTGTCTGTTTTGTCCGGGAATGAGAAAAAAATAAACTTGTATCCAAATCCTGCAGTGAATCAGGTTTATTTAGATGCCGGCAGTGAAATGCCGGGCAGAATATACCTGTATAACATGATGGGAAAAATGATAGAATCTTTTGATGTTCATTCTCCGTTCCCTGTTAAATTAGACATTACGGGTGTTAAATCAGGTTTATATTTCGTGGTAGTTCCTGAAATTTCATTTAAGGGAAAGTTGATAATACTTAGATAGGGACTGTCAATAAGTTGTAGTATCTGGTTAATTATTCCATGACAATAATGCCAAAAATTCACCGTTTTATATGCACTCTAAGCATCTGTATTAAACGAACATTTTAAATTTCAGGCCGGCAATTTGAAAGAAGAATATTATCTTTGTAGTAATATGCGCATTATCATCATATCACTTATTATCGGGGCAGGCATTGCTTTTTTTAGTGCTTGTGATATGGAACAGCTTACAACAGACCCTAAGGATAAACTGGATTTTTCGAGGGATACTGTGCAATTTGATACAATATTCACAGACATCGGGTCAACAACAAAATTTTTTACCGTTATTAACCCCCATGATAAGGCCATGAAACTTGATAAAATAAGTCTGGCACGGGGAAAACAATCTGTATTCCGGTTGAACATTGACGGCTACCAGACCACCAGCTTATCTGATGTAGAAATATCTGCCAATGATTCACTTTTTATTTTTGTTGAAGTTACCATAAATCCTTCGGCCAACGATATGGTAGAAAAAGATTCGGTGGTATTTCAGGCAAACAGCAATACACAGGATGTGAAACTTGTTGCCTTCGGGCAGGATGTACACCTTGTTAATGGGGAGACAATTAATAATGATACAACCTGGACCAATGATAAACCCTTTTTGGTGTATAATTCTGTTCTCGTGGATAATGATGTAACACTGCAAATACAGGAAGGAACACAGTTACATTTTCACTATGGTTCTTCTATGTTGGTTAATGGAAGCCTCAAGGTATTTGGCACCCTTGATCAACCGGTGGTTTTCCAGGGTGACAGGCTTGAAGATTATTATGATGATAAACCTGGACAATGGGGAGCATGGCTCGAACTTGACGGTGGTGGTATTTATTTGCTTGGGGGGATTCATTTTCTTCCCGGCAGCAAGTACAATGAATTGAATTATACGGAAGTAAAAAACAGCATTATTGGTATTCGTGCCGATTCTGTTGTTACACCCGGCACCCCTACACTTACTATGGATAATTGTATCGTTCAGCACATGAATGTTGCCGGATTTTATGGGGCAGGTGCCCATATTGAAGCCACCAACAGCCTGTTTTCTGATTGCGGGCAATATACTGCTGCTCTGCTTTACGGAGGAAATTATGATTTCAGGCATTGCACGTTTGCCAATTATTTTTCCGGAACCAGACAAACGAGCTCCATCACAATGAACAATTATTTTACTTATGAGGATGCCGGCGGGCAGAATGTGGTTGATGTAAGGCCTTTTGAAGCCTTATTCGGCAATTGTATCCTGTATGGAAACCTTGAAGAAGAAATTGAAATTGATGGCCTGGAAGAAGGGGGGTTTGATTATTTGTTTGATCATTGTCTGATGAAAACGCAGCTCAGTACAGATAACAACCATTTTAACAATGTGATTACCAATCAAAAACCTGAATTTGTTGATAAATATGATGCATATGATTTCAGGCTTAAAAATAACTCTCCGGCCATTGATGTTGGTTCAGTTGACATTGGAAATACAGTTCCGGTGGATTATGATGGAAACAGCCGGTTAATTGACGAAGCACCTGATCTTGGTGTTTTTGAATACACGAATTAAAACCATGTTTATGAAAAGAATCTTTTTACTCCTTATTGTATCGTTGTTAGCATTAAATCTTGTTGCACAGGATAATAACAACAAACAAAACGCCGGAACCATTATGTTTTATAATGTTGAAAACCTGTTTGATACAGAAGATGACCCTGAGAAACGGGACGAAGAATTTACACCACAGGGCGATAGATATTGGTCAGGATACAGGTATAGCAGAAAATTGTTTCAGGTATATCAGGTAATTACTGCTGTAGGCGGGTGGACAGCCCCGGATGTTGTGGGTTTATGTGAAATTGAAAACCGTGGGGTGCTCAAGGATATGATCAACAAAACACCATTGTTTAATGCAGGATATAAGATAATCCATCATGAATCTCCTGATGCCCGGGGTATTGATGTGGGTATGTTGTATCGTGAAGATTATTTTACGCCGATAAAAAATTACCCGGTACCTGTTACTTTCCCCGGCAAACAAAGGGCAACCCGTGATATTTTGTTTGTACAGGGTAAAATGAGGACAGGAGATACCGTAAATATATTTGTGAATCACTGGCCATCACGCTGGGGCGGACAGATGGAAACAGAGCCAAAGCGGGTGCGGGCTGCCAAAGTGCTCAGAAAACATGTTGACAGTATTTTTGACGTGGTGAATAACCCACACATTATTATCATGGGAGATTTGAATGATTATCCCGAAAACAGATCATTGACCAAGGTTCTGAGGGCAGAAAACGGTGGATACGACGAACCGGATTCAGGCAAATTGTATAACCTTGCTTATTATCTTCAGGAGGAAGAAGGACTGGGAAGCCATAAATACCAGGGGGAATGGGGTGTCCTTGATCAAATTATAGTTTCTGGTAATCTGCTTGATGAAACGTCGCCGCTATATACAGATCTGAATAATGTCTCTGTTTTTAATGCTGATTTTCTCCTGGAAAAAGATGAAAAAAATACCGGCGAAAAACCTTACCGCACTTATATTGGATATAAATACCACGGAGGTTATTCCGATCACCTGCCTGTATATCTTAAGCTTTTTAAACAGCCTAATAAAAAATAA
>JBNJGX010000098.1:0-8186 GCA_051748025.1 Bacteroidota bacterium | reverse complement strand
AAACAACTTTGCGTCTCTGCGCCTCTGCGTGAAACCACCTTTGCGTCTCTGCGCCTCTGCGTGAAACCACCTTTGCGTCTCTGCGCCTTTGCGTGAAACCACCTTTGCGTCTCTGCGCCTCTGCGTGAAACCAACCTCTGCGTCTTTGCGCCTCTGCGTGAAATACCTCTGCGTCTCTGCGCCTCTGCGTGAAACCACCTTTGCGTCTTTGCGCCTCTGCGTGAAACCAACCTCTGCGCCTTTGCGCCTTTGCGTGAAACCAACCTTTGCGTCTCTGCGCCTTTGCGTGAAATACCTCTGCGTCTCTGCGTCTTTGCGTGAAACAACTCTGCGTCTCTGCGCCTTTGCGTGAAACACCTCTGCGTCTTTGCGCCTCTGCGTGAAACCAACCTCTGCGCTTTTGCGTGAAACCTCATCTGCGTAAGATATCCCTGTGTCCTTAACCCCATTATAACAGCAACCTTACATGCCATGATATCCAGAAAAGGTTATACAACATATTCTTTAATGAAAAATATCATACTTGTTATTTATGTCTTTTTGTTAGCTTTGCACGCAAGTATTTAAAAGTATAATGATATGAAAATTAGTCATATAGAACACATCGGAATTGCAGTTGAAAACCTTGATGAAAGCATTAAATTTTATGAAAACATCTTAGGCATAGAATGTTACGGTATCGAAGAGGTAGAAGACCAAAAGGTTAAAACTGCGTTTTTCCAGGTGGGTGATACAAAAATTGAACTGTTAGAAAGCACTGATCCTAAAGGCCCTATTGGTAAATTTATTGAAAAAAAAGGTGCTGGATTACATCATTTGGCATTTGCTGTTGATGATGTGGATAAAAGTTTAAAAGAAGTAGAAGAAAAAGGCGTTCGAACCATTGATAAAACACCGCGAAAAGGAGCAGAAGGCTTGGAAATAGGTTTTTTACATCCCAAATCTACCTTAGGTGTTTTGACAGAATTATGTGAGGATAAAAATAAATAGTATATAAATCAATCAGTCAGAATCCGGACTTCGGACTACCGACTTCGGACTTCGGACTTTTTATTAATCACTAAAATATAATACATTACCATATATGGCAATTGAAGATAAGATCAAACAATTGATTGAAAGACGGGCTGAAGCCCGCCTCGGTGGTGGCGAAAAAAGAATACAGGCTCAGCATGACAAAGGAAAATTTACAGCAAGGGAACGCATTGATATGTTTCTTGATGAAAACTCCTTTGAAGAGTTTGATATGTTTGTTACCCATCGCTGCAGGGATTTTGATATGGATAAGAAAAAATACCTTGGCGATGGTGTTATAACCGGTCATGGAACCATTGACGGCAGGGTTGTATTTGTATTTGCACAGGATTTTACGGTCTTTGGGGGCAGCCTCTCTGAGATGTTTGCAAAAAAAATCGTAAAACTTATGGACGAAGCCATGAAAGTGGGCGCCCCGGTTATTGGCATAAATGACTCAGGTGGAGCAAGAATTCAGGAAGGGGTACTAAGTCTCGCCGGATATGCTGACATTTTTCAGAGAAACATTGAGGCATCGGGGGTTATCCCGCAAATCTCTGCCATTTTTGGCCCTTGTGCCGGTGGTGCAGTGTATAGTCCCGCCCTTACTGATTTTGTCCTCATGTCTGAATCATCAGCATATATGTTTGTGACAGGCCCGAAAGTAACAAAAACAGTTACAGGGGAAGAAGTAAGTGTGAAAGATCTGGGAGGTGCTCATGTTCATGCTGCAAAGTCCGGAGTAGCGCATTTCACAGCAGAAAATGAAGAGGAGGGACTTATGATGTTACGTAAACTGCTCTCATATCTGCCGCAAAATAACCTGGAAGACCCTCCTTTATATGAATGTAAAGACCCGATTGACAGAATTGATGAACAGCTCAATCATATTATCCCGGAAAATCCCAATAAACCTTACGATGTCACTGATATTATCCTCAGTATTGTGGATGATAATGAATTCATGGAAGTTCACCGGCAGTTTGCCAGGAATATTATGGTAGGGTTTGCAAAATTCCATGGCACGCCTGTTGGCATTGTCGCCAATCAACCAACTTTTTTGGCTGGTGTTTTGGATATTGATGCTTCCGAAAAAGCTGCCAGATTCGTACGGTTTTGTGATGCCTTTAATATCCCGGTTGTAACACTGGTGGATGTGCCGGGGTTTTTGCCGGGAACAGCTCAGGAATATGGTGGTATCATTAGCAGTGGGGCAAAACTTATGTTTGCTTATGGAGAAGCTACTGTGCCAAAAATTACAATTACGCTCCGGAAATCCTATGGAGGTGCCCATGATGTAATGGCCTGTAAACAATTGAAAACCGATCTTAATTATGCATGGCCAACTGCCGAAATCGCTGTAATGGGACCTCAGGGAGCTGTTGAAGTGCTTAATTATAAAGAGATCAACAAACTGGAAACGGAAGAAGAAAAGGCTGAATTTAAAGCAAAAAAAGAACAAGAATATAAAGACTGGTCTGCAAATCCTTATCAGGCTGCGAAATACGGATTTGTTGATGATGTTATAGAACCCTTGAATACAAGGTTCAGAATCATCAGGGGACTTAGCCTGTTACAAACAAAGAAAGACCAGAGACCACCCAAAAAACACGGTAATATTCCATTATAAAATCATTTGATGTATGAGTTTGATGATAATTAACAGTATTAATATCGATTTTTCTAACATTGATGTGATGGCATGGACAATATTCATCGTTGGATGGATTATTGTCTTCATCGCTTTGATAAGCCTTTCATTGATATTCCGTGCCATGCCGGGAATTTTGAAAACAGGTCAAAAACGTAAAGAACGAAAACTGAAAAAAGAAAAAGAAAAACAACTCCACGAAGAAGCTGAGAAATCAGAAAACGGTGAAATTACCGGAGAATTAACCGCTGCCATTGGTTATGCCTTGCATTTATACTTTACAGAGTTGCATGATGATGAGGACCGTGTGCTGACAGTTGTTCATAAATCCAGAAAATATTCACCGTGGAATTCCAAAATATATAATGTAATGCAATTTAAGCGATAAAACAGGTTTATACATGAAGAAGTTTAAATTTAAAATTAATGGTAATACTTACGAGGTAGAGGTGCAGTCGGTAGAAGGGAAGATCGCTGAACTCGAAGTAAATGGTACGCATTATCAGGTGGAACTTGAAAAAGAAGTGCAGAAACAAAAAACCCCGACCATTGTTAAAAAAACTGCACCACCACCAAAAGAAACCAAACCGCTTACCAGCGATAAGAAATTCAGCCAGCTAAAAGCACCATTGCCGGGAAATATCTTAACCTTGAAAGTAAAAGAAGGTGATGAAATAAAAAAAGGCGATGTGTTGCTGGTTATGGAAGCCATGAAAATGGAAAATAACGTACTGGCAGATGTCGATGGTACCGTTAAATCCATAAAAGTCAATGAAGGTGATGCCGTTTTGCAAAATGATGTTTTAATTGAAATTCAGTAAAAAGCCGTAAAAAATGAAAAAGATTTATACCTGGTTCGCTGTATTATTGATGCTGTCGCAAATGGTCTCAGCTGGTGAAATTGAACCCGAAAAACTGACCCAGGGCAAATGGCTGAATAAATCATCCGGATATATCCCCAACCCCGTTGGTGAATCAGATGAAGTAGTAAAAAGGTATAAAACCATTACCTTTAAGGATGATCATAGCTTCTACATGGATTCTGCAAAACTAAGATATTCCGGTGACTGGTCAATTTCCGGTAATAAACTTATCATGAAATTTCAGCCTAAACATGTGGTACACTATGCCATCAATAAAGACCCGGATAACCTGCAATCAGGGTATAAAACCACCGACGATACTGTCAGATTAGGCGTACGTACTGGTACCATCGATAATGGAAAACTGGTGCTAAGCGATGGCTTTACCTATGAAAACAATAGTGCTGCAGTTGCAGGCCTTAAAAATTTCTGGGAATTTACGGGGTTTGCCAATGCCAAATCAGGCCATTTTATAATGCTCCTGGTCGGGCTTGTTTTTATTTTCCTTGCAATAAGGTATCATTATGAACCACTGTTGCTGATTCCCATTGGTGTGGGTATTATCATCGGTAATATTCCGATGTTTCAGGCCGTTGATTTTAACCTGAAACTTGGTGTGTATGAACCCGGTTCGGTAATGAACATATTATACAGTGGTGTCGTACAGGGGTGGTATCCGCCATTAATCTTTCTTGGCATTGGTGCCATGACCGATTTTTCTTCCCTGATTTCAAAACCCAGGTTAATGATACTGGGAGCGGCTGCACAATTTGGCATCTTTGCCACATTCCTGATCGCTTTGGCCGTTGGATTTGCCCCTCCGGAAGCTGGTGCCATTGGCATTATTGGTGGTGCTGATGGACCCACAGCAATATTTGTCTCTTCCAAACTTGCCAATGGCGTTAATGTGATGGCCAATGGTGAAACCGTTAAAAACCTGATCGGCCCGATTGCCATCGCTGCATATTCTTACATGGCGCTTGTCCCGGTTATACAGCCACCAATAGTTAAACTATTAACCTCCAAAAGAGAACGGAAAATCAAAATGAAAGCACCCCGTGCTGTTTCCAAACTTGAAAAAATTATTTTCCCCATTGTTGGCTTATTGCTGACAGCTTATCTGTCACCCACTTCATTGCCTTTGCTTGGTATGCTGTTCTTTGGAAATATCCTGAAAGAAAGCGGTGTTACAAGAAGACTGGCCGATACGGCAGGAAATGCATTGGTAGATACAATTACCATACTGCTGGGACTTACCGTTGGTGCATCTACCCAGGCAGATGTATTTCTCACGTCCGACTCTATCATGATTTTTATTATGGGAGCTTTGTCTTTTATGTTTGCCACAGCCATGGGATTAACCTTTGCCAAGATTATGAACTGGTTTTCTCCAAAAGATAACCCCATTAATCCTATGGTCGGTGCATCAGGCGTATCTGCTGTGCCTGATTCAGCCAGGGTAATACAAGAAATGGGACTCAAAGAAGATTCTTCTAATCACCTCCTTATGCAAGCAATGGCACCCAATGTGTCTGGTGTTATTGGTTCCGCTGTAGGCGCCGGTATTTTGCTGAGCTTTTTAATGTAAAAGCATTTTTCAGAATGAATTTCCTGGCAGGTGAATTTTATTACTGATAAACTTGCATTATCCTTTTCGCTTATTATCTTTGTATTTGTCAGTATTACTTATGATTATATCATGAATACGAACCAGGAAAAACTATATTATTCCATCGGGGAAGTGGCGGATATGTTTGGTGTAAACACATCTTTAATCCGCTTTTGGGAAAAAGAATTTCCCGTGATAAAGCCGCATAAAAATACCCGCGGACAAAGGATGTTTACAAAAAAAGACCTTGAACATTTCCACAAAATATATCACCTGGTAAAAGAGCGGGGAATGACACTCAACGGAGCTAAAAATTTATTGAAAAACCAGCCGGAAACGACCGAAAACAAATTCCAGATAATAAAAACACTTAAAAACATCAGGGAAAAACTCGAATCCCTCAAATCAAACATGGAATAATATGGAATTACAGGTAAAAGACATCATTCGTGAATTTGAAAATTTTGCCCCGATACAATACCAGGAATCTTATGACAATGCAGGCCTGATTTTGGGATCACCCGGTATGGTTATTGAATCCGTGCTACTAACCGTTGATGTCACTGAAGATGTAATAGATGAAGCGGTTAAACTGGGAGCCGGCCTGATTATTGCGCATCATCCCGTGATTTTTAAAGGCCTGAAACAAATCACCGGCAGCAATTATGTCGAAAGAACAGTTATAAAAGCCATAAAAAATAACATTGCCGTATATGCTGCTCATACCAATATGGATGCTGTTGCAGGCGGGGTAAATAAAATCCTTGCACAGAAAATCGGATTGGAAAACATCAGCATCATCAACCCACGTAAAGGTGTTTTGAAAAAATTGTATGTGTTTGTTCCCCATGATCACGCCGAAAAAGTCAGAAATGCTGCATTTAAAGCCGGAGCAGGGGGTATTGGTGATTATGATAGCTGCTCCTTCAACATTGACGGAAGGGGAAGTTTCAGGGCAGGCGAAGACAGTAACCCATTTGTCGGGAATATTGGTGAAATACATTTCGAAGCAGAAACACGCATCGAAATGGTGTACCCCCGGCATATTGAATCAAAACTGATAAAAGCTGTTGTTGATGCACACCCCTATGAAGAAGTAGCTTATGATATTTGCAAACTTGATAATGCCTGGGAACAAATCGGAATCGGAATGGCAGGGCATTTTGCCGAACCTGTAGAGCCCGAAAAATTGTTAAATAAATTAACCAAAGTGCTTAAGCAACCTCATCTGCGATATACAGAACCGCCAAAAACCAAAATACAAAAACTGGCTGTCTGTGGTGGATCAGGGTCATTTATGATCAAAAATGCCATATCAATAAACGCCGATGCCATCCTCACTGCCGATATAAAATATCACGAATTTTTTGATGCTGAGGGTAAAATTATGATTATAGATGCAGGACATTATGAAACTGAACAATTTACAAAAGAATTGTTTTTTTATGTGATTCAGAAAAAATTCCCTAAATTTGCAGTCCAATTTTCAAATATTAATACCAACCCTGTTAACTACTATTAAATTATGGCAAAGGGAACAAAGAATGATCCGGCAAATATGAGTGTTGAAGAAAAACTTCACGCATTGTATGAACTCCAGAAAACTGATTCATCAATTGATAACCTCAAAATATTAAGGGGAGAACTGCCCCTTGAAGTTCAGGACCTTGAAGATGCCTATGAAGGATTACAAACAAGGCTTAATAACCTGAAAGAGGAGGTCGAAAAACTGAACCATTCAATCAGGCATGAAGAGGAAAAAATCACCAATGCCAGAGAATTGATCAAAAAATATGAAGAACAGCAAAAGAAGGTCAGGAATAACCGCGAATATGAATCCCTTTTGAAAGAGATTGAATACCAGAATCTGGAAATTGAACTGAGTGAAAAAAACATCAGAAAATACAAAGAAGAAATCAGCAATAAGGAAGAACTTATTGAAGCTTCGACCGAAAAAATGAATGACACCAAAGCTGACCTTGAACACAAAAAATCCGAACTCGAAGAGATCACAAAAGAAAATGAAAAAGAAGAAATTGACTTAAAAAACCGGTCCGCTGAAATAGCTGAAAATATCGAACCACGTTTGCTTTCGGCTTATAAACGTATCCGCAATAATGCACTCAATGGACTGGCTGTTGTTACCGTTGAACGTGACGCCTGCGGTGGTTGTTTTAATAAAATCCCCCCACAGCGTCAACTTGATATTCGTAGCCGGAAAAAAATTATTGTCTGTGAATTTTGTGGCCGCATCCTTGTAGATCCTGATATGGATGAAGAAAAAGCCGCTGAAAATGCCAAAAAAAGAGAAGAAGCTGCTAAAAAGAAACCAGCAAAAAAGAAACCAGCCAGAAAAAAAGCCGCTGAAAAGAAAACCACAAACCGTGACCAGCATAGCACAGCGAAGACGGATAAATCAACACCAGTAAAAGAAACAATTGAAACAAAATCAACCAAAAAGACAACACCGGTAAAGGAAACATCTGATAAAAAGTCAACCGGTAAAAAATCAACCACAGCTAAGAAATCAACTGCCAAAAAGACAACAACCGGCGGTAAGTCAACCACCAAAAAGGCGGCAACATCAAAAAAAGCATCTGACAAGAAAGCAAGCAGTAAAAAAACAACAACAGCTAAGAAAGCCACCGGTAAAAAGTCAACAACCAAAAAGGCAGCAACATCAAAAAAAGCATCTGAGAAGAAAGCTACCGGTAAAAAATCAGCCTCCAAAAAGAAAGCCACTGGTAAAACAAACACCAAAAAGTCTGGCACAAAAAAATAAACTTTTTGTATAAGCTTGTGATGCAAAAACTCAAAGGCAATAATGCCTGTGACATAAAAAAGCTGTCTATCCCCTTATGTTTAAAAACAGCAAATACAACGCAGGAATATAGAAAACACTGCCATAGAGTTTAACAACCATTTACAGCCAGTATCTAAAATGTTTTCTTTTTGTCTGTTCTTTATTTTTCTTTAACTTAGTGCTTAATTATTATCATTATTTTTGTAATAAATTAAAAAAAGATATGTTTATGAAAAAAGTAACTTT
>JBNJGX010000097.1:0-8268 GCA_051748025.1 Bacteroidota bacterium | reverse complement strand
GGGGCATATAAAAACAATGTTTCCCCGGCAATTTTCATTTGTTTGTATTCGGGCATTGAATCAAGAGTGCGCATATTATGCAGCCTGTCTGCAAGCTTAATAAAAATGACACGTACATCCTCAGATAAGGTAAGCAACATTTTCCTGAAGTTCTCTGCCTGCAGGGATGCATCCTTATCCAACACATGTGAAATTTTTGTCAGCCCGTCAATAATATTGGCAACAGTTCGTCCGAATATATCATCAATATCCTGGATGGTATAATCAGTATCTTCAACGACATCATGCAACAAAGCGCAGATAACAGATTTTACACCAAGTTCCATCTCACCTGCCACAATTTTAGCCACAGAAATGGGATGCAAAACATATGGTTCTCCTGAATTACGCCGCATATTGGCATGTGCGCTCACCGCCAGGTCAAAAGCTTTACGAATCAGTTCTTTGTCCTTTTTAGTGCGGCATCTGACACAAAGATTCAGTATCTGATCATATTGTTTTTCAACCAGTTTTTGCTCGTCTGCATTCAGTTTACTCATAAAGCATTTGATACCAATTATTCAAAGATAATTTAAGTTTACTCATTATACAGCAAAAATGCCCCGGATTCTACATGTTCTTTATCCTGATGATCATAATAACGCAGGTAATAAACATATTTACCCGGAGGTGCTCTTCTTTCTGTGGTACTGCCATCCCACGCATCTCTAGGATCATCTGTTCTAAATATTTCATTTCCCCAACGGTCAAAAACAACAAACTCGTAGCCGGCTTCTTTTGCAAAAGTAACAATGGGTTTGAATAATGTGTTTTTCTCTTCATATGAATTGGGATAAAATGTATTGGGCACATATGACCTTGGCCTGTGTGTAACACATACCTCATTGGATTTTGAAACACCCTGAACTCCGGCCGGATTCACGTGGGGCTCTTCTACAGCTTCAACATGATAACAAAATACATGAGGCACAATTTCATCCCAGTCGTGTTTCTTTTTTACGTAATCTGAAATATTATTTGAATATTCATGGACATCCACGTCTTTAACAGCAATTCTCTTTGGTCCTTCATGTCCAAAATGCCTGAAAATCCTGTATTCCTGTACACCACCACGGTAAGTTTCGTAAACATCCCACGCCAGGTGATGGTTAAGCATCTTGTCAGATTCTATATCAAGCATCAGATTGCTTGATATATTCGACTCTTCTGAAACATTGCCACAGGGGTCAATGGATTGCAATTTGTAATAATACTTATGTATTGAAGGCTCTACATCAGTATCGGTATAACTGATCTGTGTCTCATTATTATTTTGTTGATTGTGAATTACAGAAAAAGCATAGGCACTGTCTCTTGCTCGCAAAATATCATAACTGTCAACTTCACCACTTGTATCAACGGTAAACCTGAGTTCTATATTTTCATTCTCCACACTAGCATAATCGGCATTAAGCCATGCAGGGGAAACATAAGAACTTGTAAATACACATTGTTGGTTTGATTTGGCTGTTATATCATCTGACCGGACAGCCTCTATGTAATAACAGTAATTGACAAAAGGGTCTAAATTGTCATCCACATATTCTGTCTTATTGCCACTAACTGTTTTAATACTATTATAGCTCCCTCCTTCAGTTTTTCGGTACACATCATAATGATCAACATCATCCCAGCCGACATATTCTGTCCAATCAACCGTGATTTCCAGATCACATATTTCGTAATCAGTGACCACGTGCATGGTTGAGTGAGGATCTGTAAGTTTACTCAAATTTTCCAGAGAATCACTTGCTGCGAGGCGATAAGTAACGGGTTCATCAGCAGCAATCGTGGATGAATCTGTAAAAGATGTGGTTAATCTCCCGACAACCGTATCTGATGCCTGTGTAATACCGTCTTCAACCTCATATATTATATAAGAATCGACATCCACTGAATCGCTAGACAACCAGGACAATACAACCTGTGCGGGGTCAGTGCCGGGCACCACACTGGCAGACTCAAATACCGGTGCATCAGGAATATTCGGTTGTGCATGACCATGTATAGCCATGCAAAAACCAAAGATAATAACCAATACAGGTTTTATGATATGCAATTCCCAATTCCGCATTTTATTTTTTATTCAGTTGTGAAAAACCCAACAAATGTTTGATTAAAAAAACTGTTGTATTCTTATTATTCATACAAAGTAAACCATTTTATCTGAGAATAATACTTACTTTATTGTTAAGATGGAAATAATTATTAATGGTTGCCTGTTCATAACCTGTATTATACATAAAACTATAAAATCCTTTGTAAAACTTTTATTCCATAATCTTTGCACCCAGAAAAATGATTATTTCATTAAATTTGCAAACATTAAATATATGCATATGGATACATTCCGGATAACAGCCAAAACACTTTTTGGCCTGGAAGAAATACTTGCTGATGAATTGCACAATTTGGGAGCTAAAGACATTAAAAAACAGAACAGGGCAGTGGAATTTTCAGGGGACAAATCCTTGATGTACAAAGCAAACCTGCATTTGCGTACCGCCCTAAGTATTCTTAAGCCCATTGAAAAATTTTATGCCCATGATCCCGACAGGCTTTACAGGCGTGCAAAACGTATTGACTGGGATAGCTATTTTCCTGCCAATAAAAGCATCCTGCTTGATTGTGTGAGTTTTGGCGAAAATTTTCCGCACTCACAATTTGCAGCGTTACGGTTAAAAGATGCGATCGTTGATCATTTCAGGAGCAAACATGGTACACGCCCATCCGTGGACAAGAAAAACCCCGACATACGGATTAATTTATACATTGTTGACAAACAATGCAGCATATCCCTGAACAGCTCCGGACAAAACCTCAATAAACGCGGATACAGAACAGAACAAACCGGGGCCCCTCTAAATGAAGTCCTCGCTGCCGGATTATTGTTGCATGCAGGGATGCAGGATCATAATGTTATCCATGATCCCATGGCCGGTTCAGGTACCATTGCCATTGAAGCAGCTATGATAGCAACTAACACTGCTCCCGGTTTCAAAAGACAGTTCAGTTTTGAACACTGGAATGATTATGATGCCAATCTTTTTAAGAATATCAAAACCGAAGCTTTAAAAAACAAACAGCAGGCTACCAAAACTATCATTGCTTCGGACATTGACATGCAGAACACAGAAATTTGCATGCGCAATGCTGAACGTGCAGGGGTTTCCAGGCAGATGGAAATCAAAAACATGGACTTTTTTCAGTCATATCCTAAGTCGGATGCCGGCATGATGATCATGAATCCGCCATATGGTGAAAGGCTGGAAAAAGACAAAAACATCACTGAGTTTTACAAAAAAACAGGTGATCACCTGAAACATCATTACCATGGCTGGGAGGCCTGGATTTTTAGTGGTAACCTGAGCGCCCTGAAACATTTTGGACTAAAACCATCATCAAAAAACAAATTTTTTAACGGACAAGTAGAATGCCGCCTGCACAAGTACCAAATGTACAGCGGGAGTAAGAAAGCCATAGATAATAGTAAGCGGACCATTTAGGCGGTTATTATGTGAACTTTGCCAACATGTTGTTTAAATTTAACATTTTCATAATTTAGTTTTTACTTTGACATGCACTGTCCGTCATTACTACATAACCCAATAATAATAAAATTGCATCAGCATTAGGCAAAGCACCTCGCATCCTTTATGTCCCCTTGTAATACTGATTAAACGCTCAACCCAATTTGTTGAATACAATGCTTTGACCCCTGTAATCATAGCTCAGACAGGTAAAATGCAGATCATAGCACTATTGTTCCCAGGGTCGTTTTATGCTGGGGTAGTATTTGCCCCATTCTTTACAAAAGAAACGATAGCTTTGCATTGCCCTGAACTGGATTATAACTGCTATCGCGAACTCTGAAAATCTCGTTTAATCTGAATCTACTTCTGATTTTCAGTTTTATAGTTTATGCTAAAAAACGCGTGAAAAATAAAAAAAGTTGCCTGATAAAAAACCAGGCAACTTTTTGATGAAGTGGTTATTAAAATTTAGTCAAGGTCAAATTTGATGCCCTGAGCGAGTGGCATTTCCTTGCTATAGTTTATTGTGTTGGTTTGACGGCGCATGTATGCTTTCCATGCATCTGAACCTGATTCACGTCCGCCGCCGGTGTCTTTTTCACCACCAAATGCGCCACCGATTTCAGCGCCGCTTGTGCCGATGTTGATATTGGCAATTCCACAATCTGAGCCGACTTCGGAAAGGAACAGTTGTTCTTCACGTACATCCCGGGTGAAACAGGAAGATGATAAACCTTGTGGTACATCGTTATGAATTTCCAGGGCTTCCTCAAAATCGCTGTATTTGATCAGATAGAGCAGGGGAGCAAAAGTTTCTTCCTGTACGATATTGAATTTATTTTCTGCTTCAGCCAAAGCCGGTACAACATAATTGCCGCTTTCAAAACCTTTGCCGCTGAGAACATCACCGCCGGAAATAATTTTACCCCCTTCGCGTTCTACTTCTTTCATGGCAAATTTAAAATCTTCAACCGCAGATTTATCAATTACCGGGCCTACCAGTGTGTTTTCATCCAATGGGTTACCGATTTTGCCTTCTACTTGCTTATAGGCATTAACAAGGCGTTTTTTTACATCATCGTAAATGCTGTCATTTATAATCAACCGGCGGGTTGTTGTACAACGCTGTCCTGCTGTTCCAACAGATCCGAATACAATGGCAGGGATTGCCAGGTCAAGGTCAGCACTTGGTGTGATGATCATCGCATTATTGCCGCCAAGCTCCAGTATCGTTTTACCCAGACGTTTCCCTACAATACCACCTACACGTTTTCCGACGCGTGTGCTTCCGGTCACAGAGAAAAGCGGAATGCGTTTGTCTTCGGCAAAATTATCACCAAGCACTGAGGATTTGGCAATGCAAAGGTTGAATACACCATCGGGTACATCATTTTCTTCCAGTACTTTGCTTATGATATTTTGTACAGCAATGGCGGTTAATGGTGTTTTGGATGATGGTTTCCAGATCACAACATCACCGGCTACTGCAGCTATCATGGAATTCCATGCCCATACAGCTACAGGAAAATTAAAAGCTGTTATAAGCCCTACAACCCCCAGCGGGTGATATTGATCCATGATCCGGTGTTCAGGACGTTCTGAATGCATGGTGAAACCCTGAAGCAGACGACTCTGGCCGGTAGCATAATCGCAGATATCGATCATTTCCTGAACCTCACCAAGGCCTTCCTGGTATATTTTACCCATTTCATACGTTACAAGTGCACCCAGATCTTCTTTGGAATCACGCAAAGCAAGCCCGATCTGCCTGACAATTTCTCCGCGATGGGGTGCCGGCATTTTACGCCATACCTTAAATGCAGCCTGGGCTTTTGCCATTACTGCTTCGTATTCTTCAATGCTCGCATTTTTAACTTTGGCAATCTCAGAACCGTCAACCGGTGTATAAGAACTTGTTGTGGCTCCTTTTCCTTCAAGCCATGACCTTCCGGTTGTTACACCACTGTTGATGTCTTCAATACCAAGATTTTTGAGTGTTTTCTTAATGTCAATCATTTCTGTACTGTTTTTGAAATTAGAATTTTAATTTTCGTAACAAAGATGAAAAAAAATGATGTAACCCGCATAAGTAAATCAATATCTTTTCAACATCTTTTTTCAATATTCAGTAAGTTTGATTTTAATCCTCCCGGCAATCTTTTTAGCGGTGGTAAGGGTACTGATATCAGTATAGATTTTTCCATCTTTGCCTGCGTAATGGCCATGCCCAATGGGGTTCATAACATATGATTCCATTGGATCATTACTATCAATGGTAACGGCATATATTAGTGAGGGCTGGCATGAGGCCTGGTATTCGTTATTCCCGGGAAATTTTGCGTTGTGCCAGTAATCATTAAAATCCCAGGCTTGGTTTATCTCCAGCAATATTCTGAATTTGTCTTCTTTTTTGTTGTTGGTTCTGGTTTTAAGAACAAAATCACCGGGAGGCGTAGCGGCTGTAACAGCATCAGGAATGGGATGTTCAGGCGTGGGAATGAGGAGGTCATCGTATTGTTTGGCCTTGCTCCATTTATGAATAAAATAGGGCAGGGCAGCTTTGTAGCGTTTAATCCCATCTTTCCAATGATCATCAGTTTTTTCGCCATAACGGTAAACACCTTTCCCAAATGAAGCAGTAACATACAAGGTTTGCATCAAATTCCCATACATGGTTTCAGTCCACACAGCAATGCTTGGGTGATTATGTGCCTTGCCTGCAGAAAAATCAATTTCAATTTGATACCCCTGGCCGTTAATGTTGGTTACAATGGTATCTTTTTCCGGTTTATTATTTTTTCGATTCTGGCTTGAAGCTGTTGTCACAAGCAGTAATAAAATCAATGGTGCAAATAATGTTTTTTTCATGATGCATGATTTTGGTTTAAAAATCAAAAATAATTCCTATGGTTGGTAAAATTGTCCCGCTGCCTTCATTATTAATGGTGCGCAAATCATAACGTGCAGGATTATTATCGTTAATGATGGGATTACCGTTTTCATCAAGATGGGTGTATATATCCCGGGCTTCGGATTTAAAATTATAAAGGTTTTGAATGTCAAGATAGACCTTCAGGCTGGATCGTTCAAAATAAAAAGATTTATCCACCCTGATATCTAATTGATGAAACGGGGAAAACCTTTTTTCTGTCAGCATATTGTAATCAAGGTATGGCTGGTTTTGAACATCCCATGCTGAACGAAAGCTGCTGGTATATAAGTCATATGGTGTATAAGGCAGTCCACCTGCAAAACGCCATTTAATGCCTGCATACCAGTTGTTTTTGAATTTTTTCGAGGCTGTGGCAACCAGAATGTGTCTGTTATCCCAGGTGGTTGATGCGTAATCCCCTGTTTTGTCCTTAAATTCGCTGATGGCATATGTGTATGATAATACAAATGTAATATCACCCGGAAACCGGTTTTGACTCAGGAGCTCTATCCCATAGGCATGGCCTTCTGATGTGGGTGCCAGCTCCTCGGCACCAATATTGCCGAAGTCAATCTCACGGTGTGCAAGTGAAATACTGTCTTTAACCGAAAAGGGATAATTCTGGTAATCTTTATAAAATCCCTCAAGTGTGATTAGGTTCGTTTTGCTTGGTCTGTATTCTATTCCGGCCACATAATGATCAGCCGAAATATAGCCTAAGCCGTTTTCCCGGTTTACAAGGTTTCCGTTATTGTCTCTGAAACCAAGTGCAGTATATGGCGGTAACTGGTAATAACGGCCTGCATGTACATTTGCTGATAGTTTATCATTCAACAGGTAGGAAGCAGAAAACTGTGGTGAGCTTTGTTCTAATGGATTGTTCATGATGGTGGAGTAGCTGTTTCCCTGCATCCTGAAACCAGCATTTAGTGTAAGTCTGTTGTTGATAAACTTACGTGTAGCCTGTACAAAAGCAGCGTATTTAAAAAATTCAAGTTCACTGTTATAATCAATTTCAGTCAGGGTATCCTGAATAAAAATTTGCTGATAAGTGTTGTTAAAATATTTCACATACTGGCCACCCGCTCCGTATGTCAGGTCCAGGTTAAAACCGGTTTGGGTGTAATTTTCCCAGCGGAATTTGTTTTCTGCTTCTGTTGATTTGTAATCCTGAATTAAATCTCCTGAATCCTCATCATTGTTTTCATATTTGTAAGAACGGTTAAACAGCATATTACGGCTCAAAACCCAGGTTTGATAACCATTGTCTTTAAAATGTTTCCATACCCCGCCGATGGCATAACTCCATTGGTCTTGTTGTGGTAAGTTAGCCAGCAGGTAGCGCTGATATTCATCAGGGTTTTCAATATCAAGATCAAGGCGGTTTTGGTCAAGGGCGCCAAGGCTGATTAAGGTAAGTTGATTTTTATCATCAATTTGTGATTTTACTTTCATCTGATAGTCATTGAAAGTAGGCAGAAAAGGTAACCCCAGGGCTTTGAATAAGAACTGCAGGTAGGAGCGGCGCACACTAACAATAAAAGTTGTATTATCGCTGATGGGGCCATCTGCTGTAAGTGCCACTTCGCTTGCTCCCAATGTCCCTCTGAATTTCAGTTTTTCTTTGTTGCCCTCCTTTTGTCTGAAATCAAAAACAGCACTCAGGGCATTAGCTTTGGAAACCGGCAATGAACTGGAATAATAATTAACCTCCCGCAGCAGATCTGCATTAAGAATGCCATTGGTACCACCCGTGGCTCCCTG
>JBNJGX010000096.1:0-8292 GCA_051748025.1 Bacteroidota bacterium | reverse complement strand
GATTCACCATCATCAAAATACCAGACATTGCTTGTTCTGAGCTCATCGCCATCACTGAGGTTGTTGAACCACACTGTGGCTTCGGGTGCAACCAGTTCATCAATATCCACATCGCCAGCTACTTCAAAATCTGCAAGTATCATACCCACCGTGTCTATTGTTATTGCAAACGTATCACGACAAATGTCATCCCCATAAAAAGCTTCATACTCAGTAACATACTCCTGATTTAGTGTTTCATATCTCCTGGACACCATATAAGTACCAGCCGGGATATTTCGAAAAACGGTATCAATGGGATCACCTATATTCAGGCCGGCTGTATCAACCCAGCGGAAACCTACCATATTGGAGCTATCAGGAATAAAACTAACCCCGCCTTTCCCCAACAAACAACTATCCGGATATATTTCCATATCATAATCGGGCACACCCGGTTCCTGAATCTCAATTTCATTGATTGCCGAATAACAGCCATGGCGACTTACAACCTGAAGGGTTACCTGATGTACTGAATCTCCGTTTTCCCAGTGAACCAACCGGTGATGATACCCACTATTATCAAAAGCCGGTGGCATAATACTATCGGTCACTGCTTGAGAAGCAGTCCAAATATATTCAGTGTGGTAATCTTCATCGGCAATTAAGGAAACTATTTCACCAAAGCATCGTGGCGGAATAACAGTTACTTCTGCTGAGGGAATCCGGGCAAAACCAACCTGAATTTCATCGGTATCGGTACAACCATAATTATCTTCTGTCCACTCAAGGGTGAAATGATCATAATTGGGATTTCCTTCTGTGTGTACATTAGAGTACACCGTGGTATTTTCCACCGTATCATCATCAAAATAAATATTGCTGCTGAAATTGGCCCACTCACCGGTTGATGTATTTATAGAAAATTCAGCATCCAACTCACCCTCAAGACCACAGAAAATGGTATCTTCACCTGCATTGGCTTCAGGGATTTCTATAAAATGCACAGTCCAGGGGTCAGATGTGTCTGAACAAAATGACGGTGGTTCATTGTCGGGATGATTGCTGAGCACCCAATTAAAATCATAATGTCCGTAATAGGTTATTTCTACGGTATCATTATATGTTTGATTATAAAAATCAACACTATTACTTGGCGTAGAAACCCAATTGCCGTTCATGTCACTCGGTGGACTTTCGGCCCGAAGGTTAAACAGACGGCCGCATACTGCTGTATCCTCTTCATCCATAGACAATTCAGCATTCGGCTTACGCCAGAATGTTACCGTCACAGTATCTTTGCTGGTACATTCATCATTGGCTTCCTGCCAGATCAAATCAACTGAACCATAAGAAACAAAATTTATTTCTGTAGTTGGGTTTGATGCATCATCATAGCCAACACCGGGTTCTGTTAGCCATTGCCCGTCAAAACCGTCACTGACAGCATTCATTTGTGTATGTTTACCACATACATCAAAATCATCGCCGGCATCTATATGCGGATTTGCTTTGAACTCTATGGTAATGGTATCCTTGTCATTACAATTTGACATTGATGCGTTGTTTTCTCGCCATATAAACTGATATTCACCCGGTTCACTGACATTAACCGTGGTTGCAGCGGTATCATCATCCTCGAAATTCGCATTTCCAATGTTATCAGGGTGTTCATCCCAGAAGCCATAGGGTTCGTATCCCTGGGTTTGAGGCAAATTATAATATGCCTCCAGGTCATAATGCAAGCCACAAACCACATCATCATTGCCGGCATTGGCATCGGGTTTTTTATACATTGTAACATGCACTGTATCTAACATTTGACAACCGCCATTACTTACGCGCCATATCACCGGAAAGACAACATGTGCACTATCGCCGTAGTTTCCCATTGACGTCATTGTAAAGGTTGCATCAGGTAATGTATTGTCATCAAAGCTGCCTGCTACATCAGGGCTTATCCAGGTACCTGTTGCAGGGCTCATACCAATGGTATCTGCATTAAAAGTAACATGGTTACCACAGGCTTCAAGTTGATCCTGCTGACCTGCCTGGGCATAAACATTACTGGCAAAGGTGATTTCACAACTTGCTTCATTTGAACAATCCACACTGCCGTAGGAATTCGTTTCTGTCCAGATAAATTCTATTGTTGTGTATGTGCCTGTCATATTGCTAATTGTAACCTGGGCAGAAGGTTCAGTTGCATCATCAAAATCCGGAGAAATTTGAGTGCCGTCTTGCCACGCAGTCCAAACACCATTTCCACTAACATTCTGAACACTCAAATTATATTGATTGTCACACACTGTATCAATCTGGTTTTGTATGTTCGGCTCCGGGCCGGGAACAAATGTAACTTTTATCTCATCGCTGTTATAACATGTACCATTATATTCGGTAAGTGTAAAATAATATACACCATACCCACCAACTGTTGCTGTGGTACTAGACCCGGTTTGGGGATTGAAATTGGCATTGCCAGACCATTGTAAATCGGTTCCCGGAATGCTGTGATCAACAGAAAGGTCTATTTCATTGCCACATACAATGGTATCACTACCAGCATAAGGAACAGGGGTCGCATTAAAATGCATTTCCACATCATCCTCACCAACACACTGACCATTTGCAATATGCCAGGTAAAGGTGCATTCACCGTAATCATCTGCTAAAACCACTATTTCATTATCATTATTATTGGTACCATCTACGGTAGAATACCCACAATCTGAGGACCAGTACCCCATCATACCATCAGGCACTTCATTCCCCGAAACTGATAACACCAAACCACAGGTATCCTGGTTATTACCAGTACTAACATCGGGATTTTGCTTCCACATTACAGGCGTGCCTTGTGTGGTGGAATAACAACTTTCACCAGGTTCAACATGGCCATTACCAGTGGTATCAAAACCTGTTACAGCAGATACATAATATGTCTGATTAAATGATAACGTATCCTGGCAGAAATTAGGTTCACTGTTATAAGCAAGTGGTACTTCATCACCGGTGTGGATAAAAAATTCAAAGAGTGAATTGCCATCCATTACCGAATCCAAATTATGGGACACAGAATCCCCGGTACAGGTTCCTTCGCAAAGCACCACAAGCGACAAACTGCTCATTGTACCCGGACTGGGACAACCACAATCCCTGAAACCATCCCATTCTATTTCAGTACATCCATGCTCGTCAGTTACTGTATAACTATAACTTGTTGCTGAGGGATGGGCTTCGGAAAAATCAGAAGAGGACTGGGCAACACCATTTACATAATAATCCGAAGTGGGTGTTCCATCCGAGCCAATGACTGACCATTCTGTAAAATACTCGGTATTGATTGGATTACATTCCTGGTCACTAAAATCAACAATTTCTATTTCATCATATATTTCAAATGTCATTGTATCCGCCTCACTAACCACACAAGGGCCATCCACATCATTGATAATGGTATATGTCCCCGGAGCAAGGTTATCACCACTAGGATCAATGATTCCGTCTGCAATGGCATCATCAATCTCAGGAGAGGTTGTAACCACCCCTTCATCTTCAATCTCCAGATATACTGCGGGATCTGACAAACACATATCCGGAACATCAGTAATGGCAGGATCAAGCATTTCATAAAATTCAATTGTTACGGTATCACTGCCCCAGCAACCTGAGCCATCTAAATACTCATGGCGCCAAATAAATTCATACGCTCCGTCAATATTGACCGTAACAGTTGTGGTCGCGACATTTTCATTGGCAAAATTTGCTGTTCCCGGACCACTAAGTTGATCCCATGTTCCTTCAACTCCACTTTCCGCAGAACTGCCATCCAAATCGTACTCATGATCGCATATCAGATCATCTTCTCCGGCATCGGGCTCAAGATCAGGATTCACAACCAAATCAATATCGTCTTCACCTGTACAACCATATTCATTGGTTACCGTCACAGAATAAACATCTGAATTGGATACATTTATGGTTGAGGTGGTGCTATCGTTGGACCAATCAAAATTACTACCGGGTCCGGCATCAAGGATTACAGGTGTGTTATACTCACATTCAATAACATCATCACCCAAATCAGGTTCAGGTGAAGGATTTACCGTTACATCTATTGTATCTACACCATAACAACCATCATCCTCAACTGTAACCATGTATGTATTGCTTTCATCAACACTGATTGTCGGATCATCATCTCCCGTTGACCAGCTATGATTAAAACCTGGATTTGTGCCGGGGTCTAATGTTACAGGCACATCATAATCACAAACTTCAATATCATCACCAAGGTCAGGGGTTGGAGATGGGTCAATGATAACCTCTGTTGCATCGCTTCCTTCACATCCATGTTCATCGGTAACTGTCACTTCATAAGTACCTGATTCTGTAACATCCAGCACCTGGTTATTATAACTTATGTTCCAGTTATATGTATCACCATCACCTGCATCAAGCTCCAACGGCACATCATAATCACAAATATCATAATCCCCGCCAAGGTCTGGTGATGGAGTTTCATGAATAATGACTTCTACTTCATCACTTGCTGTACAGGTTGCATCATCTGTGACAGTTACCACATATGTACCGGATTCCGTGACATCTATCGATTCGGAACTTTCATCTGTACTCCAGTCATACGCCTCATAACCGGGATCGGCATCCAGGGTAACCGGCACATCGTAATCACAATGTTCCTGATCAGGGCCAAGGTCAACTGTGGGCCCCGTACTTATCGTAACATGCATTTCATCCTCGCCCGTACAACCATGATCATCCGTAACCGTAACACCATAATCACCGGTTGAATTGACATTAATTGTTGGCGTATCATCGCCGTTACTCCAGGCGTATTCAGCCATACCACTACCAGCATCCAAAGTAACCGGTGCATCATAATCACAAGCAAAATCATCACCAGTGATGGATGGGGAAGGCGGGTCATACACAGTTATTGTTATCTCATCTGTTTCGCTTGATTGACCAGAATCCTCCTCGGGATCTTCAATCATTACTATATAATTTGTTGTTACATCAGGACAAACAGGTGGTGGGTTTAATGTTGAATCAAAAGCAGTGTTGCTTGTATCTTCTTCATACCAGGTAATTATTTCAGCAGGCGACGGGCAGGAAATCCATACATTATCAAGACCCCAGTGATCATATGTATTATCGGTAACCTGTTCCTGATGCCAGCGGAATCTTGTGTTAGAACTTGCTGCCGCGGCAGGCACATCAAAACAATAATTATTCCATGATGTAAAGTTGGTTTCTTCACCTGAACTAACAGGAGAACTACTCTGGCCTACCCACTGATTATAAGGATGCTGAGTACCATCAGGGTGAAAATAAACAATACTGGTCCAGGTACTACCACCATCAGTTGAATATTGCAATTCAACCCCTTCATCCACTTCATCCGGCCCTTCGCAGGGAGAGTTATCCCCCTGGTAAGCAAACCTCAAATCAAAACATATTTCGCACTCGCCTGTAACTTCAAAAGATTCTGTTACAAGGTCTCTGGGAAAATCAGAAGCATCACCAATCCATGCATACCACACACTCCCTGACGGTGGGGCGCCACATGGGTTGGTAAACATCGGGGAACAATTGGCTGCCCAACCTGCACCTAAGGTCTGATCTTCAAAATCATTAAACATAAGGTTATCAGGACAACTTCCAGCAGCAGATAGGTCAACACATTCACCCGGACAAATTCCCATATCATCCTGATCAATTTGTATTGCACATGCCGTATCTCCATAAGTACTACTTTGACCAAACAAGCCATCACTTATAAACAGAGATATCAAAATAAATAAAACAGGTAAAATTGGTAATTTTATTAAACGCTTCATTATTAATTGAGTTTTACAGTTAGGTTTTGAAATTCAAATTTAGTAACTTCTTTAATGTCAGGATATTTAAGAAATTTTTTAAAAATCACCAAAGCATTATTACGGTTTTTCACTGGATCCCCTGTAATTTCTTCATCCCCAGCCAATTTTATATTCAATTTATATTCATCATCGTCTGAATCACAATTAAAACACTTACCGTCATACCATAATGTTCTTTTTGCCTGTATAAGCATAGCCTCATTCGTGGTATTCGTTATCCTGACAAGGTAAAATTCTTTATGCTGATCATTGATATTATCATGGTATTCCACAACTTTCTGTGAAAACACCACGCCATTCTGCTCTTCAAAATCTTTCCAGTCAGATCTATCTTTCATATATATTTTCTCTGACTGGGCATAACTGCTACATATGGTAACAATTAAGAAAAAAGAAGTAATTGCAATGTTTTTTATTTTTTTCATATTATCATGATTACGTTGGTTCCAAATTTATCCTGTGTTACATTATTCATTCTTCAGAATTCACGCCTCTATTATTCAGCCTATATCTTACAAAAGCCATTGTTTTCATTTCTTTTTAGCCAAAAAAACCAAAACATTTTATGCCTTACAAAAGGTAAAAATACAAAAAAATTAATATTAAAAAAAAATTAATAATATTTTTTTTCACAATTGTGTATTAAATTCATGTTTACATACCTGTTAAACAGGGGGAAGTATTTTTACTATTGTTGTTATTATCACGGATAACAAATATGATCAACTTTTTCAATATTATTTGGCTAATTTTTTGACCCGAAAGATATTTTTTTCAGTTTTACGCGCAAATTATGCATTGTATGGATTTAAAGGTACAGCCCAAACCAATTAATAACATAAAATCCAAAGGAATACTTCAGCAAACCAGATGGTGGGCTGATGTAAAATATCGCCAGGGTTATGATCCCAGAGCTTTTCATTTAAAATTAAATCAAGCTGATACATATTCCGATACTGATGATATTCTTGTTATTATGAGGGAGGACCTTGCAAAAGATCAGCGCATGGCCTATATACCATACGGGCCTGAAATACTTCCGCAAAAGGATCATGCAGGCATTTTTCTCGAAGATATCGCTGAAAACATCAGGCCACATTTGCCCAATGATTGCAATATGATACGTTTTGACCTAAAATGGGAATCACCCTGGCTTAAAGACGAAAACCGGTATAATGACCGTAATGAATGGATTGGCATCCCGCCAGAACAATCCCAGGAACTCAGAATGAATTTCTGTACCCAAAACCACAATTTATACAAGGCACCAGGGGATATTTTACCTTCAAGTACCATTTACCTTGATTTAGATAAGTGCAGGGAACAATTACTTTCGGAAATGAAACCAAAAACCCGTTATAATATCCGGCTTTCAAAGCGACACAAAGTGCAGGTCAGAGAAGCAGATGTGAATGATCTTTATATATGGTATGAACTCTATAAAGAAACAGCAAAAAGAAATCACTTCTTTTGTCATCATTTCAGCACTTTTGAAAACATGATGGAAGCCAATAATAAAAATTCGGAAAACAAAACCGGTACAATTATGCTCGTTGCTGAACACGAAAGTGAACCCCTTGCAGCCATGTGGCTTGGTATTTCCGGTGTGCAGGCCGCCTATTTGTACGGGGCTTCTTCTGTTCACAAACGCAACCTCATGCCGTCATACGCGCTGCAATGGGCTGCCATTTGCAGAGCCAAAGATATTGGTTGTAAATATTATGATATGTTCGGCATAGCCCCCACAGATAATCCCGCCCATCCAATGCATGGTTTATTTCGATTCAAACGTGGATTTGGCGGCCAGCATTTTCTCAGGTACGGCTGCTGGGATTATCCCTTTGATCATGCAGTTTATCAACAATTCCGGAGCTTAGAAATGAAAGCGAAAGGTTACCATTTGTAAAACCCACAGTTTAAATCATAACAAAAAATTACGAAACCGTAATCATATTTGATGCAATAACAACAATTCGATGCATCTATTCACCATGATTAACTTTAAGAATTTTTTAAACATCCACGTAAAACAATCACTGGATTTTTCCGTTATATGTAGTGAAAGCAAACAGGCTAAATTGCAAATGCAAAGTTTGGTTTGTAAAATGGTTAAGTTAGTTTTTATTGGTTTTTCCAGGCATCTCAACTACTTCAAGAGATGCCTGGTTTTTTTTTCATCAAAAACCAATGAGTGCGTGTCCGGTAAATCGAACAGTTATCTATTGAGTGTTTGTCCATAATGTCCAATATTTTCGTTGTTGCTCAAATTTTAAATCCTCGAATACGTTAGTATACTGCGGTTTAAAATTTTCACACGCACTTCGGCAAGCTCAGCATGACACCTTAATCTTGAACATTATGAACTAAACACTGACTCTATTGACAAGCACTATTGAGTCTTCGG
>JBNJGX010000095.1:0-8383 GCA_051748025.1 Bacteroidota bacterium | reverse complement strand
TGATCTTATATTCCTGTCCGTTTACTTTTATCGTTGATGCAGGATCAGGCATGTTTTCAACCACAGGTTCAATTATCATATGTACCTCACCGAACTGACCGGCTCCGCCTGATTGTTTTTTATGCCTGTAATCGGCCTGGGCTTTTTTCGTAATGGTCTCACGATATGGTATCTTGGGGGCAACAAATTCTGTTTCCACCTTATAGATGTTATCGAGATGCCATTTTAATATATTGAGATGATGTTCTCCCTGACCGCTTACGATAAGCTGTTTCAATTCTTTTGAATGTTCCATCAATAAAGTGGGATCCTCAAGTTGCATTTTATTCAATGCTTCCGCAAGTTTTTCTTCATCCCCCTCTGATAATGGCTTAATGGCACTCCTGTGCTTGGGTTCCGGATAATCAATGGCAGGAAATTCTACCTTGGACCCCGGTGCTCTGAGTGTGTCATTGGCTTTTGTTACTTTCAATTTTACCGTGGCTCCAATATCTCCCGCAGAAATTTTATCAATTTTCGTTCTGTTTTTTCCTGCACATGCATACAACTGGGTAATACGTTCCTTTGTGGATTTTCTAACGTTGGTAACGTCCATCCCTTCACTAATTTCACCTGTTGCGACTCTGAAATAATGTATTTCTCCAATGTGTTCTTCTGATGATGATTTGAATACAAAAGCTGAGAATGGCGCATCAGGACTACATTCAACAGAGTTTCCATCCTTATCTTCAAGTGGTTTTACCTGATCAGGTGATGGCGCTACATTGGCAATGAAATCCATCAACAGGTTAATCCCTATCTGTGGCTTGGCTGAAAAACAAAATACAGGGTATAAACTACCAGACAACAATCCCGTTGTCAAACCTTTCATAAGCTCTTCCTCGGAAAGGCTCTCTTCTTCAAAATATTTTTCCATCAGCGCTTCATCCGTCTCTGCAGCCTTTTCAACAAGCTCCGCACGCAACTCTTCTGCTTTGTCTTTATGCTCAGAAGGAATTTCTTTTTCCTCTGCTTTGCCGTCTTTATAGGTGTACATTTTCATTGCCAGCACATCAATAATGCTGTCAAAGTTGATGCCCGGATTTACAGGGAATTGTATGCTTGCTGCCGAGCCACCGAATGTTTCCTGAACACCTTCAATGGTTTTTTCATAATTTGTTTTTTCATGATCCAGGTGGTTGATGCCTATCATTAATGGTTTATTGAATTTTGCTACCTGGCGCTTATGTATCTCTGTGCCAACCTCTATGCCATTTTGTGCATTTATCAGCATCAAATTTGTATCGGCGGCATACATACTGGTCACCACATTGCCAACAAAATCATCCATTCCCGGGTTGTCTATGAAATTGATTTTTTTACCCTTATGCTCTGCAAAGACAACCGAAGAAAATACTGAGTTACCATTCTCTTTTTCAACGGGTTTATAATCGGAAACAGTGTTTTTGGCTGATACATCTCCTTTTCTCTGAAGTGCACCGCTTTCAAAAACCATTGCCTCGGCCAATGTGGTTTTCCCACTACCTGAATTGCCTATAAATGACAAATTCCGTATTTCACTGGTCTGATAGTTTTTCATAATTGATACTTAATTTTATGTATGTCTTGTGTTTAATAATGTAATTACATTTTCATAAAAGGAGTACAAAAATAATACATATTTATTTAGATGCAAACAACACCCTAAATTTTAAATTAATAGTCATTAATTTTTCTTAATAAAAAAAATCGTTTGCTGTCATTAATGTGATTGATTAGTCGGAAGTCCGAAGTCGGAAATAGAGCATACATTTTTAAAGTAAAAATTAATTAACATGATATCTTCTGACTTCCGACTTCCGGCTCTTATTTATATAGTGGCTATAAGTAAGAAAACGTCAATAACTGCGTTACGCTCGCATTGGAAACCAGTCATTTACGTCAGTAAACTCCTGGCTGCCAATACTTCGCAAGTGCTTCGACTTGCGCTCAGCATGGCACCTTGTTCTTGACATTTTTTATTACGCCACTAAAAAAACTGGTGTTTTCTAAGATGCACTTTATAGAGTCTGTACGTAACTAAAAATGCTGTTTTTCATCTCTTACGAGAAGATGTGTTAAAAAACATTTATGTAATTTTTCACCCGGAGTACAGCGAAACACAGTATCATTAGGCTTTCCAGCTAATAAATTACCCACAAAAAATTTATGAAAAAATAATGCAGGTTTGTATTAAAGTCTTTAATTTTGTTTCTATAAATAGTATTGATTTAAACTAACACGTTATACCGCGGTTATGAGCAAAAAAAATGGAAAAGTAATTGAACGCGAAGATGTAGTGGTAAAATTCGCCGGCGATTCTGGTGATGGCATGCAGCTTACCGGGTCCCAGTTTTCAGATGTATCAGCATCCCTTGGCAATGATCTGTCTACCTTTCCTGATTTCCCATCAGAGATCAGGGCCCCGCAAGGCACCCTTGCCGGTGTTTCCGGATTCCAGGTGCGTATTGGCCAAAAAGACATTGAAACACCAGGTGACCTGGCTGATGTACTCGTTGCAATGAACCCTGCAGCACTAAAATCAAACCTTAAATGGGTAAAACCAGGGGCAACCATTATTATTGATATCGATAATTTCGATAACAAACACTACAAAAAAGCCGGTTTTATTGAAGACCCGCTTGGTGATGGATCACTTGATGGTTATAACCTCATCAAAGCACCTATTTCACAACTGACAAGATCCACAGGTAAAGAACTGAACCTTGACCTTGACAATAAGATCATTGATAAAGCAAAAAATCAGTTTGTCATGGGGATTCTTTTTTGGTTATTCAACAGAAATGTTGAAGACGGAAAAAAGTTTCTCAGGGAAAAATTCAAATCAAAACCCAAATTGGTTGATCTCAATATAGCTGTCCTTTGCGGTGGTTATCATTATGCCGAAACTATTGAAGCTTTATCCACAACTTTCCAGGTTAAACCTTCACAGGATAAAAAAGGAAATTACAGACAAATTACCGGAAACATCGCCACAAGCTGGGGGTTAATTGCAGGAGCTGAAAAAGCAGGTCTTCCGTTGTTTCTGGGATCATATCCCATTACCCCTGCTTCTGAAATTCTACAGGAACTTTCCACACGCAAATCTTTGGGCGTAAAAACATTTCAGGCAGAAGATGAAATAGCAGGTATCATGTCTGCTATCGGAGCCAGTTTCTCAGGAAATCTTGGTGCAACCAGCACTTCAGGACCCGGGCTGTCACTCAAATCCGAAGGCCTTGGCCTGGCTGTTATGACTGAATTACCATTGGTAGTTGTTAATGTACAAAGGGGTGGCCCCTCAACCGGATTACCTACAAAACCTGAACAGGCAGACCTTTTACAGGCTGTCTATGGCAGAAATGGCGAAGCCCCGATGCCGGTGATTGCTTCAAGTTCTCCGGGAAATTGTTTTAATTTTGCTTATGAAGCATGCCGTATTGCATTGGAACATATGACTCCCGTTATAATGCTTTCCGACGGATACCTGGCAAATGGGACAGAACTCTGGAAAATTCCGGATATGCAGAATCTTGCTAATATCAATCCGCCGAAAGCAAAAGATAATGATCCTGAATTTGAGCCCTACCGCAGGGACACTGAAAAACTTAACCGTTTTTGGGCTGTACCTGGACAAAAAGGCCTCAGACACCGTGTTGGCGGACTCGAAAAAGCTGACGTAACAGGTGAAGTTTCACATGATCCATATAATCACCAAAAAATGGTTGAGTTGAGGCAGGAAAAAGTCAAAAGAATTACAAAATATATCCCAAAACAGGAAATATATGGCAACCAGGACAAAGGCGAACTGCTCGTAGTAGGATGGGGAGGAACATACGGGGCCCTGCATTCTGCCGTAAAAGACCTCCGGGAAAATGGAAAAGATGTCAGCCTTGCTCAATTCAATTATATCTATCCTTTACCTGAAAACACAGAAGAAGTTTTTAGCAAATTTAATAAGATTCTGGTTTGTGAACTCAATATGGGACAATTTGCCCATTATCTGCGTTCCCATTTACCACAATTCTCATATTTACAACACAACAAAGTGCAGGGATTGCCTTTTTATATCTCTGAACTGAAAAACAAATGCCTTGAAATTTTGGAAGACTAACTGTTATGGAAAAAGAACAAAAACTCACAAAAAAAGATTTCGTTGTTGATGGTCCTGTCAAATGGTGTGCAGGGTGCGGCGCATACAGCATTCTGGCCGCTGTTCAGGGAGCACTCCCCGAAACCGGAAAAGATATTGAAGACATTGTCTTTGTTTCCGGCATTGGGTGTTCATCAAGGTTCCCTTACTACATTAATACATATGGCTTTCATGGATTACACGGAAGGGCATCAGCCATAGCCTCCGGTATAAAAACTGCAAACCCTAAGCTCTCCGTATGGGAGATTACCGGCGATGGTGATGCCATGGCTATTGGTGGTAACCATTTTATACATTTGCTCCGTAGAAACATTGATATCAACGTGTTGTTGTTTAATAATAAAATTTATGGTTTAACAAAAGGCCAGTATTCACCAACAACACCCAAAGGTTCTGTAACAAAAACATCACCACATGGAACCATCGAAAATGCATTTAACCCGGGCGAACTCGCTATGGGAGCGCAGGGGACATTCTTTGCCAGGGTGCTGGACAAAGAACCGAAAATGATGAAAAGGGTCTTCATCGAAGCTGAAAAGCACAATGGAACTTCAATGGTTGAAATTCTCCAAAATTGCGTGATCTTTAACAATGCCGTTCATGAACTTGTGGCCGGAAAAGATGTACGCGACGACAGAACCATCTTTGTTGAACACGGGAAACCTCTGCTGTTTGGAAAAGAGAATGATAAAGGCCTGATGATTAAGGAAGGGCAACTTAAAGTGGTTAAAATCGGCGAAAATGGCATCACCAAAGATGATATCCTCGTCCATGATGCCAGAACATCAGACCCGAATATGCATTATATGCTCAGCAGAATGAATTACCCGGATTTCCCGATTGCTGTCGGGATAATCAGGGCCGTGGAAGAACACGACACATACGAAAAATTGCTTGAACATCAGATCAATAGTGAGAAGAAAAATAACAATATCAAAAACATGACTGATCTGCTCAATGCAGGTAATGTTTTCAAAATCGATTAATTCAGGGTCTTATACCAAAAAAAAAGCCTCTGCATTTACGTGTCAGGGGCATTTTTTTTGTCATTTTTTACAACTTATCACCACTCACCTTATACCAAGTTGCGTTCAATCATGCAATATTAAAATATATTTATTTTAATTTTGGTATCCTTGAACCGTCTGTATTTCAGCATAATGCCGATTGATGTTCAATATAATTTTTTAGGAACGGTAGTGAACTAAAATTATAAACTTGCCCGGCGCCTGCCTGTTGGCAGGCAGGATAGACGGGATTGAACACATATCGGTATTAATCAAGTTTTGACATCAATTTAGCTTTCAGTGATTTTCTGTCATGCAATTTACAATCTTCAACAGAATGAATGTTATCTGTAGCATAGATCATATCTTCCATAAATTTAGGTGCCCTTGTCACACCTTCTCCGGTATTTACCAGTACAGATTCTCCATCATTTATCAAACCGTATTTGAGTGCATTCAAAAATCCACCCATACATACTGCTGAAGCCGGCCCCATCGGCGTGCTTGTTTCATATGCAATCCACCTGGCAATATCCCTGAGTTTTTCTTCTTTCATCTGAATTATGCTACCGTTTGTACGCCGAACCAGATGTGAGATTATCGGATACGTACCTGGTTTACCTGTGGCAAGGGTAGGAACACTTGTTGGGGGATTGTCTATTACCGGATAATCCGTATCCCAGCCTTCGGGAAAATTCTGCTCTACAGCACGCTGCCAGGCAATAGCCATCGGCGGACATTTATCCGGCTGTACAAGTATCTGACGTGGCATGGGTTTATCATAAACAGTTCCTTTTACATCGTGTAAAGCTTTATCTATAGCTATAGGACCCGTTCCCCCTGATAGTGCCTGCACATAAACATCAGGCAATTTGCCCATCTGGCGAAACCATTCGTAAACCATGGTCTTTTTAGATTCAACACGTAAAGGATCAAGGTTCCCACCAGTCATCAGGAAACCATGCCTGCTGGCGAAATCTGCAGCAACCTCCTTGGCTTTGGCATAATCGCCCTGCACCCGGTAAACTTTTTGACCGTAAACATTGATCTCAGACTCGGATGCTTTCAATGCATCAATGGGCATAAAGATATATGTATTGATCCCGGCTTTTGATAAATACCGTGCAAAGGCTGTGGCTGTGTTACCTGTACTAACCACAACATAATTTTTTACATCATTTTCTTTCAATATGCTGGCTGCCAGGCTGGCACCAATATCTTTAAAGGTACCGGTTCCCCCGTTTTTATCATTTCTGTAAACCCAGACTTCATTATGTAAACCGTATTTTTCCTTTGCATAATCTTCCAGAAACTTCCATCGTTCAACGGGAATGGCACCTTCGCCAAAACTTATTATATTTTCCTTTGAATATAACGGCAAATAATCAAAATAGTGCCAAAAAGATTCAACCTGATTGTCCGGTGCTTCAATCAATTTTTTTAACCCGGAAAAACCGGAAGCATATTCAGCTATTACATGCTTGCTTCCACACTTGTGACAAACCTGATTTTCACTGAACCAAGCTGAAAATCCCTTAAAAATCTGCCCGCATTTTGTACACTTTAATATGAATTTTTCTTTCTGCATTATGCTAAAATTACTGCATTGACATGTTCTTCATTTCACCAGTTTTATATTCCCCTGCTTCAAGTTTCTCCCTGATTTTTGAAAAAGCGTCCAGCGTTTCTTCAACATCTTCAAGGCTGTGTGCCGCTGTCGGTATCAACCGGAGCATAAGTGTTCCTTTGGGAACCACAGGATATACTACTATTGAACAGAAAATATTGAAATTTTCGCGAAGGTCAACCACGGCATTTGTGCCTTCAACAACACCCCCGTCAAAAAACACAGGCGTTACAGGAGATTCGGTTTTCCCGATGTTAAAACCCCGGTCTTTTAACCCTTTTTGCAATGCTTTCGCTATTTTCCATAAATTGTCCTTATGCGACGGGTCATTTTTTAATAATTCAAGACGTTTCATAGCACCAAAAACCATCGGCATAGGTAGTGATTTTGCAAAGGTCTGTGAACGCATATTATACCGTAAAAAATCAACAATATCTTTCTCAGCACCAACAAAAGCACCTATCCCTGCCATGGATTTGGCAAAAGTGGAAAAGAACACATCAATGTGTTCCTGCACACCATAATGTTCTCCGGTGCCGGAACCGGTTTCTCCCATCGTACCGAAACCATGGGCATCATCAACAAGCAGACGGAAATCATGCTTTTCTTTTAATTTAACAATTTCATGCAGATGCCCCAGGTCTCCGGCCATCCCAAAAACACCTTCTGTGATTACAAGCACACCACCGCCTTGTCTGTCAGCAATATCCCCGGCGCGTTTTAATTGCTTTGCAAGATTTTCAGTGTCATTATGGGGAAACACAAAGCGTTTTCCCATGTGCAATCGCATCCCATCCAATATACAGGCATGTGATTCGGAATCATATACTATTACATCACGCCGGTCAACCAGTGAATCAATAAGGGAAATCATGCCCTGATAGCCGTAATTAAGCAAAAAAACATCCTCTTTATCAATAAAATCAGCAAGCTTTTGTTCAAGTTCTTCATGGTATTTTGTATGCCCTGACATCATTCTTGCCCCCATGGGATAGGCCATGCCGTACTTTTCGGCAGCTTCTGCATCTGCTTTTCTTACTTCAGGATGATTGGCAAGCCCGAGGTAGTTATTCAAACTCCATGTCAGCACTTCTTTCCCGTTAAATATCATACGTGGTTTTATCTCTCCTTCAAGTTTTGGAAACATAAAATAACCATGTGCTTTTTGTTGATATTGACCCAACGGGCCTTTTTCTTTTCTTACTTTACTGAATATATCTCCCATGATCTGTATGGTGTTAAATTTTACAATTGTTTATTTAAAACATTGATTTTACAAGACACATATGCATTTCATTGTCGAATGCAAATGTACATAAATATGCTCACGCCTCAAAACAGAATAATAACAAAGTAAATGCGTATTAATACGTATATTTTTATCATGCTATTGTTTTGTGCATAAATTTCATTTGTCATGAAACCAGCTCATCAAAAAACTGAAGGTATTTTTCCTGCCAGGCTTGTTTGGAGTATTTTTCAACAACTGTTTTACGGCCGGCTTTACCAAGTTTTTTCCGCAACTCAGGGGATTCAATCAGGGCAGAGATTTTCTCAAACCATTCATCACCTGTATCT
>JBNJGX010000094.1:0-8421 GCA_051748025.1 Bacteroidota bacterium | reverse complement strand
TTAAATGAGTAACCGGAAGATTACCTAAGTTATCTTATTGTTATTGCTTAAACCCTATGTGAAATATGTGTTCTACTGTGCCTATGTGGTTCCACCCTAATATTCCCGCCGTTTTTTGAACCACAGTAGGACACATAGATTTGAGATTAAGAATAATAATAAATTTTTACATAGTAATTTTTTGTATGTCCTGATAAAATGTAGTTTGACAATAAGTTAATGATAACGGGGTTTTTAATCGATGAAAAATATTAGGTAAACAGCCGGTTACTCATATTATTTTAATTTTGAAATAAGATTATAAAAAAATTTTGAGATACAATAATAAATTTCGTACCTTTGATTAATATATAAAACTAAAATAATAAACAAAATTAAAACATCAATTTTATGAAAAAACTTGTAACCTCTATTTGCTTATTCATTATTTCATTTGCAGCCATATCACAAAATTCCTGTCAAACAGCACCATTCATTGATTTTCAAAATTATGGGACATGCGGTAATATGATATTACATGATTTTGACTTATCAAACGCAACAGCTTCAGATTACAACGTGCCTGGGTGCATGGAAAATGCCCAGGGAGCAAAAGACCTGTGGTACAAATTCATCGTTCCAGATAATGCTACGGCACTTAGTTTTCATGTGTTTAATTCAGACAATGTTCCTTTTCCTCCTGATATTTCAGAACCTGGAATGGCTGTTTATTCCGGCTATTCATGTACCGATTTGGAATTGCTTTCCTGTTTGGAAGCAGATTCCCTGAATGAGTTTAGCAACTGGGAAATACGCTGGGCACAAATTAACGGACTTACACAGGGCGACACCTTGTACTTGCGGATATGGGACCAAAATGACATGGACCAAAAATTATTTCTTGCCGTAAGTGAACGTATGTCATTGCAGGAAGATACATGCATGGGGGCAGTACCTTTATCTGATGGAATATGTAATATTTTAGGACAAACCGATAGTATAACAGCTCCGGAGAAATGTGGGTGGAACGTTTCTGACAATGAAGTTTTCTATTCTTTTACGGTTGACAACAACGATGAGCAGCCTTATACCATTAGTTTCACAAACATTAATATGTTTGGTCATGAAGGTTCTCCACCATCTGATTTTTTTGTACAGGTAGCCGTTTATACATGGGACGGTGTAGATTGCACCGACATTGGCGGAAGCCCAAACAGTGATCCGCCAAACAATTCAGGTTCTTATATGGGATGTGCCACCGACAGTGTTGATTTTAGTTTTTCTGCAGATTTACCGCCAGGACAATATATGCTGGTTGCGGACGGGTACAGTTCTTTAGCCGGCAATGGTCTTTTTTATACTGATGTCAGCATAGGTGACTTAAGCACAGGACTTCACAAATGTGATGAAATTGCAGTTTTTCCAAATCCATCAACAGGTTCGTTTAGTGTTGAATCAGGGAAATACCAGCACTGTGCCATTTATTCAAGCACTGGTAAATTGATAAAACTTTATGACATAAAAGACCGTGAATTGACGATATCCGGCCTAAAACAAGGCATGTATTTACTCCAGCTTTTTAATGAACACGGTTCTGAAACCAGAAAGCTGATTGTTCAATAAATACAGGCATTAATTGCATTCATTGTTCATAAAACTTGTCTCATAGCTACCCAACCCTTAAAACCGCCCGCCTGCCGGACGCCTGCCTGTCGGCAGACAGGGCAGTCAGGGACAGGCAGGGAAAGTTCATGATTTTCATTACTTTGGCTGCATTCGTTTGCTCTAAATTTTGTTAGTGCGTTACTTTTTTATCAAGTCAATGCTTCGGCGAACAAATTTATTCAGGGCTTCCCCTTTCAGCATGTTGTTGGATAACAAGGCCAGGTCAACAAGTTGTTTTACAAGTTTGGTCTTTTTTCCAAAAGCTTTGAGTTTTTCATTTTTCTCAGTTTGCTTTTTATCAAGTTTTTCCTGTAATTCTTTAAGATTATCTTTATCCTCCTGCTTTATGTCTTCCTCTTTCTTATCTTTTTGAGCAGCATCAAGCTTGTTGACTTCCTTGTTCAACTCATCAATTTCACCTTCAAGTTTATTAAGGTCCTCACCCAGTTTTTTATTTGTTTTTTCATTGACCTCATTTATCAGGGGGTGATTGGTGTTCAGAACAATTTTGTATGAATCAGGCAGGTTATCATACATGCCACCACTAAGCTTTGACATATCTTTCATCCTGCGCATAAATTCTTCCTGCGTGATAATTACCGGCATTGATTTTTCATCAAGCGGTTCAGGGGCTATGATATAATTGGCATCACCCGGCACCTGGGATTCAAATACCGGGACAAGGCGATTCTGCTCTTTATCACTCATTTTACTTACTTTCCCTTCGTCTTTGTTGATGAGCTTATCAACAACATCAGCATCCACCCTTACAAAACGGGTATTTTCTAATTTTGTCTCAAGGTGGTTGACAAAATGGGTATCTAGTTGTCCGTCCATCAATAACACATCATAACCTTTATCTTTGGCATCATTAATGTATGTGTATTGTGCATCTTTATCGGTGGCATACAAATAAACCAGTTGTTTTTCTTTATCAGTCTGGTTGTCTTTGATAATATCTTTATACTCTTCTAATGTAAAATACTTGCCATCTGTATTTTTAAACAGCACAAAATCTTTGGCACGATCATAAAACTTATCATCAGAGACCATTCCATATTCTATAAAGACTTTCAGATCGTCCCATTTTTCCTCAAATTCTTTTCTGTCAGATTTAAAAATTTCCTGGAGTTTATCAGCCACCTTTTTGGTAATGTGTCCTGATATTTTCCTTACATTTCTATCGTTCTGCAGGTATGACCGTGATATGTTCAACGGAATATCAGGTGAATCCAATACCCCATGAAGCAATGTTAAAAATTCAGGCACAATACCTTCTACCGAATCAGTGACAAACACCTGGTTACAATAAAGCTGAATTTTATTCTTCTGAATATCAATATTTTGCCGTATCTTAGGAAAATACAATATCCCTGTCAGATTGAAAGGATAATCCACATTGAGATGAATGTGAAACAAAGGTTCTTCAAACACATTGGGATACAATTCCCTGTAAAAGCTTTTATAATCTTCATCTTTCAGCTCTGAAGGCGGTTGTGTCCATGCCGGTTTGGTATTGTTGATGATGTTATCTTCTTTGGTTTCCACTTCTTTACCGTCTTTCCATTCTTTTTTCTTACCAAAAGCAATGGGGACAGGCAGGAATTTACAATATCTGTCAAGCAGCTCATTAATTTTTGTTTCATCAAGGAATTCACTGCTGTCATCATCAATGTGCATAATGACATCGGTACCAGGCTTTTCCCGTTCAGCCTCAGAAATTTCAAATTCTGGTGTACCCTGGCAAACCCATCGTACAGGTTTGGCATCTTCTTTCCAGGATTTGGTAACCACCTCCACTTTTTCGCTCACCATAAAACTTGAGAAAAAACCAAGCCCGAAATGCCCGATAATGGCCGCTTTGTCATCTTTATATTTTTCCAAAAATTCTTCAGCACTGGAAAAAGCAATTTGATTCAAATATTTTATTACTTCCTCCTCTGTCATGCCAATACCATTATCACTAACTGTAATGGTTTTTTTCTTTTTATCCAGTTTGACATGGATGGTTTCATCTTCGAGTTTTTGTGTAGATTCTCCTTTTTTAATAAGGACTTTCAACTTCTGGGTAGCATCCACGGCATTTGAAATAATTTCGCGGAGAAAAATTTCCTGATCTGAATAGAGGAATTTTTTTATAACAGGAAAAATGTTTTCACTGGTGACATCAATTTTACCTTTACGCATAATCCATATTTTTTTTGATTTCACCAGCATCAGGCAAAGTTTATGCCACCGGCAGGTTTATGACAAAAAGACAGAAAGTATGTCACCAAAGGCTCAATTATTAATAAAATACATAAAAAAAGATGCTAAAACGGCAGCTATCATTACAAAAACAAAGATACGTGTCGCATCTCTGCTTTGTTGTTTGCGCCTGCTAAGTTCATATTTAGCAGCCAGCCGCTTTATGGCATTTGAAATATGATCAAAAGCATTATCGTCTTTTTTTATAAATGCCTCAGGCGTATAATTGCCTGCTGTTGGTTTAATATTAAGGTTCTCACTTCGTGATAATATAAGCACTTCCGTGTCAGCATTGTGATGTTTGATAATGGGCAACAACTCTGTAACTGTCTTGGAATTAGGCTTATCACCGCTTTTCAGCAGATAATCAAGGATAACAATTTTCTGGTTGCTTCGCTTTTTGCAATCCTGTATAAAATGCCGAATAAAAACATCACCAGAATTATATGTATAGAGATTGTAGGGCAGGTCAAGTTGAAATCTTTTCCTGAAATAGTTCAGATATAAATCATCATCATCAACATAATATATGTCAATCAAATAATCTTTGGCCATTTAAAAGTCTTTTGATGGGTCACGTTTTTTCAGTTGTTCAATATTTTTCTTCTTTTTGTAATTTATGGCAATATCCGGATCAATATTTGATTTGTAAAACCATTTTCCTTTTTCAAATTCAAACGCATCATAAGAAAAATCCGGCCCGTAATACTCATATTTACCTTTCATTTTTGGATTTCCCGGGGATAAATGGTCACACACAATTATATCCTTTTGTTCATTAAACCGAAGGATCATTTGTGTTTTTATGGAATATCTAAAAACCACACGGTCCAATTTATCCCGAACAATGTAAAACCTACGTCCACCAAATTCGGGTAAATCCCCTTGGTTAAACGTAAGTGTTTCTATTACTTTTTGTTGTACAAGCGCATCCTGGCCTTTCCACCCAATCAAAGTATAAATGGTATTATTTCTGTGTTCTTTTTCTATAAGTTCGTAATAAATGGCACCATACCATTTTTCAGGCACATCATAATCACCGGATTCTTCGCGTTCAGGGATGCTTTTATCATTCAGTTCATAATAATCATATTCTTCATCATCATTCATATACTGAATAAAACCAAAAAAATCATGGGTCAGGTTATCATAAAGCAAGTTCCATGTAAAAATTCTCAGCTTTCCGTTTTCAGATTCCAATACGGTGATGTGTTCAAGTGAATCATAATTGTAACTATATGCATCCGGTTCATCAAAGATATCCCGTAAAAGTTCTGTTGCATGATTATTGGCTTCAAAGCTGGCTGAATCATCTATATATTCTGATGCATCCTTCATGTATTGGTTGATTTCCATGATATGCCCATCAACAAAATCAGGATTTTCTTGTGCCTGTGCCACTAAAGTCAATAAAAATACAACGATTATTATGGTTATTTTTTTACTCTCCATAAATAAGTTAACGAAAAAAGGCCAAAGAATGTTTTAATTATAGTAAGGTTTATGATAAAAATTGGGGAACTTCTAACATTGTCCAGTTTTTCATTCGGATTTCGGGGGCTCCTGAATCATAAAAAGCAAAACAAAGAACATGACAACAGCAATTATTGCCCCGCCAAAGAAACTTGTGCGAAGATCACCAAGGGAATAGCAAATTCCGATAACAACAGGGCCGATGGTTTGTCCTATTCGTAAAACCATAGCATTAACAGACATGAAAGCAGCCCTTTCGTTGATACTGGCATAGCTGACAAGCATGGTTTGAAAATTGGGGATCATTAAACCGTGACCACAACCAAAAATAACAATACCCAATACTATGCCCCACCAATTGTATGAAAGGGGAATGATTACCATGGAAATAAAATAGGCTGTTATGCTGAAAAAAAGCAGTTGTCTGTGTGTGAACCTTCTTTTCAGGCGCCCGACTTGTGTGGAAACAATGGCTGTGGTAAGCGACATGGCTGACATGGTAATGCCTATTATACTTGAACTTGCCCCAAAATCTGCCTCAAGAAGCAGCGGGAAAAAACTCAGGTATGCCCCATAAAGAATAAAAAACATCAATAATGTGTTCAGAAACAAACCCCAGACAGGTTTTTTATTTATGGATACCCAGGTTTTTCTAAGGTAATCTTTTAGGTTTGGGTTTTTATGTGGTTCAGGGTTTTTCAGACCGAATATAACAGCAAAACCAACAGGGATGGCAAGAAGGGGGAGATAAAAAGGCATATACCATGCTACATCAGCCATCAGACCACCTATTGCCGGATAAGAGGCCGTGCCGATACTGAGTACGCCGGATACATATCCCATGGCTGTACTGCGTTTATTGCCCGAATACAGATCGCCTACCATGGTTGTGTTAAGCATGCCGAGTGAAGACATCCCGGTGCCCTGAATAAAACGAAGGATCAATAATGTTTGAAAGCTCTCTGCAAAGCTGCAGGCAAAACCGGCAATGGCAAAAAGAAACAAAGAGGGAATAATAATGACCTTTCTTCCGAAACGGTCGGCAAACATCCCCATCACAGGTGCTAAAAAAATACCGGGCAGGGTAAAAACAGTAATCAAATAAGCCACTTCTTTTTTGGATATCCCAAATGTTTTGATAATCTCAGGGAATGCCGGTGTAATACTGGCGACACCCATTACTGCCATCAGGGTTATGCCAAAAATAATATAAAGGTTTTTATCCTTTATTAACCTGGTGGATTTTGATATTACATTCCTTTCTTGTTGCATTTTTGCAAACATAAAGAAAAACATTGAATTCAGGCATTGAGCTGGTGGGTTTTGTGTTCCGGTTTTGATATTTGGGCTTGTTATTTGGATTTCCTGCCTTGCAGGCAGCCGTATCAGGCCAGAGGTAATTTACGCTGGTACCAAACAGTAATAATCCCGGTAGCCAGGAAAAGCGCCAGGGGCATATAAAATCCAAGAAAGGGAATAAAAACCAGGGGTATAAGCAAATTCCCGAAGAGCCCACCCATCAGGTCATTGATGTATAGTGTGATGCCGGAGTTGCGCTCTTGCTGACCGGTAATGGCCGAATTGAGTGCAAAAGTGATGCCGGTATAAAACCCTGAAAGGAATATACCTGCAACCGCAATCATCCGGACACGAAACAGGAAAAGGCTTATCAGCAAGGTAATAATCAGGAGCAATACAATGAAAGGGACAGCTTTTTTAAGAAATTGCGGTTTTATCATTAAACCTACAACCAGACCCACCATAAACAAAGCTACCAAAAGGCCGATAAGCAAGTAAATGTTACCAAAATGCAACTGGTAAAGGTAAATGAACATCATCTGGGCGGCAATGCCTGTAAAACCGGCATGAAACACGATGCCACCTCCCCGGGAATGCCTCATAAGCAAGCAAAATAATAAAGACAGTATGATAATTGAACCGGCCTGCCAATATGTGATCCTGGCATAAACTTTTTCAGCCGATTGCATTACCGCAGTGGCATTATTGACAGAGTAATTTTCGATCATGTTCAGCAAGCCTGCCATATATATGACAGGTTTATTGAAAGAAAGGGTTCCATCGTAATTTTTCATCGCATCCACACCGATATCCCCGGCATTTTCTATCCGGGTACCCACATTGAATTCATTGAAATACATGGGATGAATGTCCCTTTGATATAAAGCCTGTTCCATTTTATTTGCTGATACGCTCAGCCGTTTCTCTGAGGCAAGTAAAACGGTATAATTATCAAGTGCTAAAATATCTGCAGCATTGAATATTTGGTTTATACAATTATAAACACTGCCTTTCATAACACGGCTTACACGGCCGGCATAAGCTGCTTCGCTGCTAAAAAGAAGGCTTAAGACCCCTTGGTTGGTCAGGGCTTTTTTCATCAGTTGGATGTTATCAGGAAAATACAACAATGCATTTTCCATTAGTGAAGGCCTCTGTTCGCTTATAAAGATAAGGTCATAGGTTCCAATATTTTCCCGTAAATGATTTTGCAGGGAAGCATGAATTACCTCAATCCCTTTTTCATTCAGCATTTCTCTTACGGGTTTGATAAACCCTTTGCTCAATTCTTCAAAATAAACAGGATCCTGGATGAGAATATCAGCCTTGTGAATATCGCTGTAGTGCAAAGCTTCAAGGAGGGGAAGCATATCATCCCCTGCAATCAGAATTTCAGGTTTGGTCGATTTGATTTGGGACAACCCGGGGTAAAATGCCTCTTCCGGAGCAGCAGGTGGTTTTGCCATATTTACAGGGGAGCCCTGAAATAAACGCAGCAATTCTCCACTGCGTTGTGATTTAAGGATATCCATCTGTCCTGATGGCATCTGTATGCTTTTCTGATATTTATAATCGGGAAATAACTTATGCCAGGTTTGTTTTTGAACCAGGGGATTTAAAATTAACAATGCTGGTAAAAGCAATGTAAATATGACACTTTTTATGTTGATTTTATCTACAAGGATAAAAATAAATAAAATAATCAAAGCTCCCGCCATAAGGTAAAAGTCGGAGAATAAATACACCACTACGGTTGCA
>JBNJGX010000093.1:0-8425 GCA_051748025.1 Bacteroidota bacterium | reverse complement strand
AAATTGCTTTTGCAATTACCAAAAAATGCTTATTTTTGTTAAAAAATAAAGCAAAAATGGAAGCACTTTTACGGAAATCTCAACAAAAAATCAAAAACATACCCCTTGCGTTTAAACGGTACCTGTATTATCAAATCAATTTCAGTAACCGGCAAATAAGCATTCTTGGAAGCAGGGGTACGGGGAAAACCACTTTATTATTACAAATAGGTGCTATACAGGCCGAAAAAACAAAATTGTATGTGGCTTTGGATGACCTGTTTTTTACTGATAATTCATTGTACCGCCTTGCTGAGGAATTTGAAAAATACGGGGGAGAATTGCTTCTGCTTGATGAAGTCCATAAATATCCCGGATGGTCACGTGAATTAAAACTAATATATGATGATTTTCCACGGCTGCAGGTTATTTTTTCCTCTTCATCCATCCTGGATATTTACAGGGGGGAATCAGATTTAAGCCGCAGGGCAATAACTTATACCTTAAAAGAATTGTCATTTCGTGAATACATGTTTTTTCATCATGACATTCAATTGCCGCATTATACACTCGAAAATCTCATCAAAGCACATGAAAACATCAGCCTTGATTTAGTCAATCAAATAAAACCATTAAAGTATTTCAGGCAATACAAAAAACATGGTGCCTATCCTTTTTACAACGGAGATGAAAACGAATATTACCAACAAATAAAAAATATCATTAACCTGATTTTAGAAGTTGATCTGCCTGCAGTAAAGCCCATAGAATATGTGAATATTACCAAAATAAAGCGGTTGCTTTATGTATTGGCAGTCAATGTTCCCTTTACACCGAATATCAGCCGGCTGAGTGAAAAAACAGGCTTGCCGAGAAACGCTCTGGTACAGGCATTGCAATTACTTAACAGGGCTGAAATCATTCATATCTTGTACAAACAGTCAAGAAGCATTAGTTTGTTAAATAAACCGGACAAAATATGGCTGAATAATGCCAGTTTAAGTTATGCCTTAAGTGATGGTAAACCGGATGAAGGCAGTTTGCGTGAAAGTTTTTTTGTTTCGCAATTAAATGGCTTACACACTGTATCCTTAGCTGACAAGGGAGATTTTATGGTTGACAACACATATATTTTTGAAGTTGGAGGAAAAAATAAATCTCAGAAACAGATCAAAGGCTTGAAAAATGCTTTTGTTGTAAAAGATAATGTTGAAACGGGTGTGTTAAACAATATACCCCTTTGGCTTTTTGGGTTACTGTATTGATTGCTCATATAACACCTATTTGGGACAAAAAACACCTGTCAGGTGGGTTATCACAATTATTTCAACATTCGTTTTTCAAATGCGATGCACAGCGATGTGCTGAGCCTGCCGAAGTAAGCATGTCGAAGTGTTTTATTAGGGGATATCAGTAAAAAAACACTTGTCAGGTGGATTCAACTGTACGAACATTTTGCTTTTTAGAAAGGCAAATTAAACACTGAATTGCTTTTGCAATTACCAAAAATTGCATAATTTTCCTAGTGGTTAAAGAAATCTTTGTTACAAAGTAATAATAATTGAAAAAAGTCCTTATACTGGTATATGTTTTTCGGCCTTATGTAAAACATGTTTTGCGTATAAATATGAGTAGATGATTAAAATCCTTATCATATCCTATTTTTACCCGCCCTGCAACTTGACAGCTGCTAACAGGGTTGCATCCTGGATCAGATATTTACCGGATGATGAAATATTTCCCAGTGTGATTACGCGTTCCTGGCAACATGAAATAAAATCTGAAGCTGATATTTCCAGGGCTTCTGGTAATGAAATAATTCATGAAAAACACGCAGATTCTGAGGTTTACCGGGTGCCACATAAGCCCAATTTAAGGGATAGGCTTTTGGTGAAAAATCGGTTGCCTTTTTTTAGGCGCTTTCTCAGTCTTTGTGAACAAATTTTACAGAATTGGGTGATTAAGTTTATTCCTTGTTATCCATTGTATAAGCAGGCAGTAAGATTACTTGACCGGCAAAATTATGATGTACTAATTATTTCCGGCAATCCTTTTCAGCAGTTTTTTTTCGGGTACAAGCTAACAAAAAAGTATAATATTCCCTGGATAGCTGATTATCGTGATGACTGGACAACAACAGAACTTCATGAACATTCATCAATTTTAACACGATTAGTAAAACGTCTTGAAAAGAAGAGTGAAAAAAAGTGGGTGGGAACTGCAAGTTATGTGACATCAGTATCTCCCTATTACGTATCAAAAATCACAAATCTGACCAACACCAAAGGTGAGTCTTTGTACAATGGCTTTGATGATGATTTTCAGCCTGAAAATAAAGCTGATTTAAGCACATCGAAAACATTTCGTATCCTTTATAATGGGACATTGTATCCAACTCAGAATATAGACATATTTGCAGAGGGTTTCTTAAGGGCATGCAGGATTTTGTCAAAAGAAGGCATTGATTTAAAACTACAGTTTCCCGGACTGGCATACAAGCGGGATCAGTCTGAACGTGTAAAAAAATCTTTTCTTGAATGTGTTGATCATTTACATATTACTGAGCGTATTCCCAGAGAAAAAGTATTAAAAATGCAGTCTGATGCACATGCTCTGGTCATGTTTTCGCACAACAATATCCGTGGTATCCCATCCAGTAAAATGTACGAATACCTGGCATATAAAAAACCAATCATTCTTTCCCCAGGTGATGATGATATACTTGAAGAAATGATTATCACCAGCAACAGTGGGCGTGTTTGTAACAGTTCTGATCTGGTATGCAATTTTATCCTTGAACTAAGCAAGGCATACCGTTCGGAAAAAATTTACGAAATGTTTGATTATAATCATGAAAAATACAAAAGGTCAATCCAGAGTAAAAAACTTGCAAAATTGATTAAAAACCTGGCCTATGAAGATTTTTAACATTGTGGGTGCGAGACCCCAGATCATTAAATCTGCAGCGATAAGCAGAGCAATAAAAAAGGCAGATGGCCAGATTGAAGAAATCGTCATTCATTCAGGACAGCATTACGACGATAACATGTCCGCTGTTTTCTTTCGGGAAATGGGTATTCCGAAACCCCGTTATAACCTTGGTGTAGGAAGCGATAGTCATGCAAGGCAAACAGCTGAAATGCTAAAAGGTTTTGAAAACCTGATACTAACAGAAAAGCCTGAATGGGTGATGGTTTACGGTGACACCAATTCAACTGTAGCCGCAGCTTTGGCTGCTGCAAAATTGCATGTTCCGGTAGTACATGTTGAAGCTGGTTTGCGTTCCTTTAATAAAGCCATGCCTGAAGAGATTAACAGGGTACTTACTGATCACTTATCTACTGTTTTGTTTACACCAACAAAAACCGCTACGCTTAATTTATTGAAAGAAGGTTTCAAAAAGGAAAAGCATTTGCCTGTTTCCCCAAATAATCCGGGTTTGATGCAGGCTGGAGATGTGATGTATGATAATACTTTGTATTTTCGTGATCAAGCACTAATCCGGTTTCAACCTGCAGATTTTAACATCAGGGAAGGTTACATACTTATGACCATCCACAGGGACTTCAATACCGATGATAAGGAGCGCTTAAAAAATATATTTGATGCTGTGAACCAGTTACATAAAAATACAGGCCGTCAGATTTTACTTCCGGCTCATCCCCGTCTGAGAAAAAATATAGCACAATTTTCGATCAATATAAAAGGTGTTGAATTGATTGATCCTGTTTCTTTTTTAGCAATGTCATTTTTGGAACATCATGCCTTTATGGTTATTACCGATTCTGGTGGTGTTCAGAAGGAGTCCTTTTTTATGCAAAAACCATGCATCGTCTTAAGGGAAGAAACGGAATGGGTGGAAATTGTTGAACATGGGTATGCGAAGCTTTGTGGAGCAGATAAGGAAGCGATAATATCTGCATACAACGATCTGTCAAATATTCAGGTTAAAAAGACATTATCGCTGTACGGTGATGGTGATGCAGCAAGCAAGATGCTATCTTATTTATTTGCTATGGAATAGTTGTGATCTAAAAAAATCATAAAAAAGGCAGCATCGGGGAACGATAACATGCCAGTACGACAAAATTTATTGACGGATGGAACAAGTTTGTTCATGAAAACTCTAAACTTTTAGTTCTGTCCGGCGAATAAAGATTATAAACTGATTTTGATTATAAATACCAGGTTTTGTGAAAAAATTATTTTATTATTTTTACTAAAAAAAATAAAGGGAAGGTAATATGGCAATTAATTACAGAAACGAAGCGATGCACAGCACGGTAAAACAAGTGGCTGAACATATGGCAACCGCAGCCCGTACCGCACCCAAAACCAAATCAATAGATGTTATTCACACGGCCATTGTCGATGGTGAAGAAAAGAAAAAGCTGGCTGAAGAAATGAAGCACATAGCAGAAAAATTTGACATGGCATTTTTTGCCCGTGATGCGGGAAATGTGCTTGATGCTTCCTGCGCCGTGCTGATAGGCTGTGAAATTAAAACAAACCAGCTTAACCCTTGTGGCATGTGCGGTTTTGAAAATTGTGATGAAAAAGAAAAATATCCGGGCGTACCATGTGTTTTCAATAGTATGGATGTTGGCATTGCCATTGGTTCAGCCATTTCAATAGCCGCGGATTTCAGGATAGATAACCGGGTTATGTACACCATCGGGCAGGCGGCTTTAAACTTAGGCTATTTTAGTCCGGAAGTAAAAATAATCTGTGGCATTCCGCTCAGCGCTACCGGGAAAAACATCTTTTTCGACCGGAAGAAAAAAAAGTAAAATGAAACAAAAAATCTATATCCTTGATAATGTACATCCGCTGTTTAAAAAAAGGCTGGGCCATAAATACGACATTCATGAAGATATCATTTCCGGGCCAGGTGTGCTTAAAAATAAATTGACTGATGCATACGGGGTTATTATAAGGAGCCGCATTAAATTTGATAAAGCCATGATTGATGCAGCACCACACCTTCGGTTTATTGCCAGGGTAGGTGCCGGCATGGAATCCATTGATGTGGCTTATGCACAAAAAAAAGGGATTCAGTGTTTAAATTCTCCGGAAGGTAACCGTGATGCTGTGGCTGAGCATACCATGGGTATGTTATTGAACCTGAAAAATCACCTGAACCGTAGTGATGCCCAGGTACGCAGAGGCATTTGGGAGCGGGAAGCCAACCGCGGCACTGAATTGAAAGGCAAAACCGTCGGTATTATCGGGTATGGCAATATGGGATCTGCTTTTGCAAGGCGTTTGCAGGGATTTTCATGCCTTGTTTTGGCTTATGATAAATATAAAACCGGATATGCACCTGAAATGGTAACAGAATGTGATATAGCCCGTATTTTCAGAGAAGCCGATGTGGTGAGCCTGCACATTCCGCTTAATGCAGAAAATTATTACCTGGCCGGTGAAACCTGGTTTGATGCTTTTAAAAAACCATTTATTTTCCTTAATACAGCCCGTGGCCCTGTGGTTAAAACCAGGGCGCTGCTTGAGGCCATGGAAAAAGGCAAAGTGGTAGCTGCAGGCCTTGATGTGCTCGAATATGAAGAAGGCAGTTTTGAAAAAACAAAAGAACTGACCGAAATTGATGATTTTAAAAGCCTGGCTGCACGTGATGATGTGATTTTTTCACCGCATATTGCCGGCTGGACAGAAGAATCCAAAATAAAAATGGCAGAAGTCCTTGTCAACAAAATATTGAATTATTAATCCCTGGTAAACAGGCAGGCAAAAACCGGACTCCCGGCTCCCGACTTCCCACTTCGGACTCCTTTCATTTTATCAATGAGAGGCAGCCAAAACTTAATCCATAACTTTCATTGTCCACAACGCTGCTTTCATTTTCCGTATCTGATCACGGTTATCACCACGCGGATCATACGTAAAAGCTTCTATACAAACAAATTCATCCCTGACATCATCATATTGTATAAAAGCGGCAAAAGGCCCGCCCATAAAATCGCCTTCCACTTTCCATAAACCTTCCATTATCCAGGTTTTTTCATTGTTAATCATGCGTTTTGACAAAACAGGATAATGATATTTTGTTTCAGTGGTCATATAACTGCCTTCGCGTGGCCCCGGTACATTTTCTTTCAGCTCTTCATTTCGCTTCCTGACAAAATAATCAAGTGATGCACTGTCGCGTTCAGATTTGCCGAAACGATACACCAAATATCCATGACTGGCTTTTTGTGTTTCATAAGCCAACCATGCAAAATTGTCACGGTTTTCATCAAAGCTGTAATTTTTGGGTACAGCCATAGACACATGATGATCCTTTTCAAGTCGTTCCCGGTATGCTTCTACATGATAATCCCTCAGGTAATCCAGTATTCTGTCGCGGTCAGCTTTCAGAAACACTTCTATCAGCATGTCTTCATTTTCTTGTACCGTTTCAATGAATGACGGCATATCGGGGGCTTTAATGTAAACAATCAGTTGTGGCTTACTATACACATTTTTTGCCTTTTTAATTTCCCCGTATTCAGCACCTTTACCGATTTCCGGTATGATGACGTTTCGATTACGACGGTTCAGTTTTTTAAAATCACGTTTTTCGATCTGATACAAATCAAAGATCATCTCTTGCTGGGGAACTGTATATAAATCCTGATGATAAACAGACCTGATGGCTTCACCCATCTCTCCTTTCCAGTTGGCATTACTCATTACAACCATGATTTCATTGGCATTTCCCGTGGCAGCTTCTTTAACATCATCTCTGTTTTCCCTGCTACTCTGATCACAGGAAACAATAATCAGACTTATCATTGTGGTTATGAGCAACAAATGCAACTTATTATTTACAAACTTATCCATGATATATTTTAGTTTTAATGTGCTTCCAAAACAATAACGCATTAAACCCCGAAAATAATATATAAATTTGTGTTTGTCCATTAATTTAAAAATTTTTGTAACAATCATTGTATCCGGAAATAAAATGTTTTATATTTGCAGCCCGAAAAAAATTATTTTTAATAAAAAGGATAAAAAATGGCAAATCACAAATCTGCAATTAAACGCATCAGGCGCAACGAAAACCGAAGGGTGCTCAATAAATATTACGGCCGTACAACACGTAATGCCGTAAAAAAACTAAAAGCCACTGAAGATAAAAAAGAAGCCGAAGCAATGATGCCAAAAGTTATGGGCATGATAGACAAGCTCGGCAAAAAGAACATCATTCATACCAACAAAGCAGCACGGTGGAAATCCCAGGTTTCAAAACACGTTGCATCATTATAAAAACGTATTTAAAACATTAAAAGTAAGCACCCCTTTTTCTTCATACGGGTGCTTTTTTTATTCAAAAAATCCGCAGAATAAAAAAAATATTTATCTTTAAGGGATAAATCACGGTTTCAATGGACACAAAATCAATTAAAAGCTGGTCGGAACAAGACAGGCCACGGGAAAAATTGCTTGAAAAAGGCGCTGCAAACCTTAGCGACGCTGAACTGATAGCCATTTTGCTTTCTTCAGGTAATCGAAAAATGTCTGCCGTGGGATTGGCCAAACATATTTTGTATAAATATGATAATGAACTCAGCCGGATTGCCAGAGCCGGGGTTGGTGAGCTTACCAAATTTCAGGGGGTTGGCAAAGCCAAAGCCATCAGTATTGTTGCTGCTATGGAGCTTGGCCGGCGACGGCAACCATTGAGGCAGAAAGCGTATAAAATACGTAATGCACGCGATTGTATGCAACTCATGGAGCCCAAAATCAGGGAGTTACCGCATGAAGAATTTTGGGTAATATATGTTGACAGGGGAAATCAGGTGATTGAGAGTAAACGATTGTCAACCGGAGGCACTGTCGGAACTATTGTGGACATTAAATTGATAATGAAACATGCCATTGATATTTTGGCACAGGGAATAGTGCTTTCGCATAATCATCCTTCAGGAAACCATACACCAAGTAAAGGAGACATTGACCATACCTATAAGTTAAGAGATGCCGCAAAATTATTTGATATTAAACTCCTTGATCATGTTATTATTTCTGACCAGGGATACTATAGCTTTGTGGATAATGGGTTACTCGATGAACAAAAGGGTGAAAGGTATATTAGATAATTAGTCGGAAGTCGGAAGACCGAAGACCGAAGACGGAAGTTGGAAGTTGGAAGAAAAATTAATTAGAGTCTGTCAATAGAGTCAGTGTTTAGTTCATAATGTTCAAGATTAAGGTGTCATGCTGAGCTTGCCGAAGTGCGTGTGAAAATTTTAAACCGCAGCATACTAACGTATTCGAGGATTTAAAATTTGAGCTACAACGAAAATATTGGACATTATGGACAAACACTAATTAGAGTCTGTTTATAAAGTACAGCTTATATAAATAAAAGTCGGAAGACGGGAGTCCGAAGTCCGAAGATGGAAGTAAGAAGATAATATGTTAATTTATTTCTAATTTAAAA
>JBNJGX010000092.1:0-8535 GCA_051748025.1 Bacteroidota bacterium | reverse complement strand
CATTGAATTCCCCCATGCACGGGAGCACAGACATATCCAAACTGCCGTTTTCTTTTACAGATGAAGTTTCCATTCTGTATTCCGCTGCTTCAATATCCCACAGCGATGGTGCACTGGGAGGAAGTTTGTATTTACAAAACAAACCTGAATGGAACAAAGGCATCAGGATACACTATATTGGTTCAGCAGGCAGCTTCCGGTCACATAACAATTTTCTGAAACTCAAGCTTTCAAATCAAAAACTAAGCAGCTCAACACGCTTGTATCATGCCGGTGCCGAGAACAATTTCACTTATCAGAATAACAGTATCATTGATGGCGGAGAAATGCAAAGGGAAAATGCGGATTTTAAAAATACCGGTATAATGCAATCACTGGCCTGGCGGCCGGCAGATAAACATTTCATCAAGATGCATGCCTGGGCACAAACAGGCGAACGGGGTGTTCCTGGTCTGATTACCAATGAAAGCGGAACCCGGAATCACATCAGCCGGCAACAAGACAAATCACTGCGGGGGCTAATCAACTATACACGCCAAAGCAACACATCAAAACTGGAAGCATGGTCAGCTTTTAACCTGGAGAACAACCATTTTACCACAGAGAATTATATCAGCGGACTGGGACAATACCGCAGCATCGATTCCCGCTCGGCTTTTGTTTCTTTTTACCAGGGCATCAATTCCCGCTTCAATATCAATGATAAACACAGGTTTGAAGCAAGCATCAGGCATCACCTTAACAAAGCCAGTGCAGAAGAGACCATTATGGAAGATGCGTATGAAGCTCAGCGCAGGGATATTTTCATCAGTGCAGAATATGAACATACCTTTAACCCAAACACCTGTCTTGTGCTGTTATTAAAAGAAGATATCATTGATGATCAGGTCTATTTCCCCAATGTTGCCACCACTTTTTCAAAAAAGATCAAGGAAAAACTGAACCTGATGCTTGGTGTTTCAAAAAACACACATCATCCGTCCCTCAATGACCTGTATTTCATTCCGGGCGGGAACCCTGAGCTAAAACCCGAAAGCGCTGTAACAACCGATGCAGGCATTGAATTTTCCATTGCCAATGGCATGCGATTAGACAATACACTCAATATGTATTACAGGCAAATCAGCGATTACATCCTCTGGCGTCCCGGTCCCCAGGGATATTGGCAGGCTGAAAACATCCCCGGCGTAGAATCAGCAGGGCTGGAATACAACCTCAATGCCAGGAAAAAAATCCGGCAATTTACCATAGCAGCTCATCTGTCATACGCACTCAACCGGTCTGTTAACAAAACATCCGGGGAATACACACTTTTTGACAAAGGGGGTCAATTGCCTTACATCCCCATCCACACAACCAACATCAGCCCCATGATATTATGGAAAAGCTGGCAGCTTAAATACCAGTGGAATTTTTACAGTGAACGGTTTACCACCAGCAGCAATTCGCCCAATGTATTATATGCCATGTACCCGTATTTTATGAGCGACCTGCACATCAGCAAATCATTCGCTTTAAAAAACAGCAGCATCAACCTTACATTCAGCATATACAATTTATTTGATGAATCCTACCGTTCTGTCCTGTGGCAACCAATGCCCGGCATCAATTTCAGAGCCGGTGTTCAATTTCAGTTCAGATGAAAAAAAGCAATAAACATATCGCGTTTGCCTTAATGGCTCTGTTGGGATTTTCAACTTCCTGCATGGAAGATGATATGCAACCAGTCACGGCTTTCGACACAAGCGGCGAAGGGATATTTATTGCCTGTGAGGGGAATTTTATGTACGGCAATGCCTCCCTCTCCTACTATGACAAATCAACCGGAAACCTGCACAATCAAATCTTCCTGAAAGCCAATGGGATTCCCCTTGGTGATGTAGCCCAGTCGCTGCTTATGCATGATAATGAACTCTGGATATCGGTAAACAACTCTGGTAAAATATATACCATTGACCCACAGACTTTCCGGCATAAGGGCGTCATTAAAGAACTGGTTTCACCCCGCTATATGCTTCCTGTTTCCGATGATGAAATATGGGTATCCGACCTGTATGCAGGGGTTATTCATGTTATCAACACCAAATCATACGAAACCACCGGAGAAATATCTTTAAATACAGGCGACCAGATCATTCACAATGCCGAACAAATGCTGCGGTACAACAATACGGTCATCACAAATTGCTGGTCATCAGACAATACCATTTTGTTCATAGATATCAACGAAAAGAAAGTCACTGACAGCATAAAAGTCCGGTATCAACCCAAAAAGATAAGGCTTGACAAAGACGGGAAACTGTGGATTTTATCGGATGGGGAATACAACAGCGATGGGGAAAACCCGGCATTACAACGCATCAACCCTGACAACAAAAATGTAGAAACCAACATCGTGTTCAACCAGGAAGGCCAGCCTGCCAACATCCAACTAAACAATGCCGGAGACAGTTTGTACATCATCAATAAACATATTTACAAAATGGGCATTGATGATAAAAATATTGGTTCACCCGTTTTAAACGGCGATAATCATAACTATTCCAACCTGTCGGAAGCTGCCTCATCAGCCATGCTGTATATCACAGATGCCAAAAACTACCTTGACCCGGGCATGCTTTATATCTTCAACCAGAATTACAGCGCAATCGACAGCCTCGAAGCCGGCATTATACCGTCAGATATTGAATAATGTAAATAGCAAATAAAAAAAAGCAGGCAGGATATATTGTTTCGTTGTGAGACAAAGAGGTGCGCAAAACAGGAAGAAAACAAAACCCATTAAAAAAAACAGAGACACACCGCGGCATGCCTCTGTTATTCTGTAGTTATAATATGTCAGACAGTATTATTCAGTCAACGACTTCAGGGTACTGTCAGTGGCTTCATATTTTTCCATTTCCTCAAGTTTGTAATAAATGGTACGCAATGTGCGTAAAACATTAATATCATCGCTTTTGATCTCTTTGGATTTTTCGAGGTATGGTTTTGCTTTTTTAAAATATTTTTGAGCAGCATCCTGTACTTTTTGGTATTTCTGAGTCTCTGTAGGTGGAACATTCTCATTGGCCCATGCCAGTGTATCAGCAGCATAATTATAATAATATGCCCCGAGGCTGTAGTTGGCATCAAAATTATCCGGGTCAAGCTCAATGGCTTTTTTGTAATCATCTATGGCATCATTCATGTTGTCACTTTCTTCATTTAGCGTACCCCGTACCACATAAAAACTGGCTTCTTCCGGGTTAGATTCAATGGCCATTGAAATATACTTGTGGGCCTTTTCATAATCCTGATTATCAATATAGTGGTTGAACAATTCAATAACAATATCATATGCATTATCAGGGTATTTTTCTCTGCCCGCTTTAAGTGTTTTAATATATTTGGCAGTATCGCCGGTGTTTTTATAGGCTTTGGCAAGGTTTAATGTAACCAGCACCTTTTCTTCGGGGTTATTACCATATTCCAGTTCTTTCAGTGTCTTACTGTACTCAAGGGTTTTTTCCCAGTCACCGGAATTGATAGCAGCCAGTGATGCATAATAAATGACAGCGGTATCAGCTTTCATGGCCAAAGATGAAATTGTCAGCGACTTTTCGAACTTCTCCAGGGCTGGTTCATATTCTTTATCCTGGAACAACTTTATTCCTTCATTAACGAAACCATTAGCCAGGGCAGGAAAACGGGTTTGAATAATATCAATAAGTGCCCGCTGGTCTTCTACTTTCGGCTCATTATCCTCTAAGTTTCCTAACACCGCACGTACAAATTTCGTGGCACCTTCTTCTGATTCAAGATCAAGTTCTTTGATCTCCGGGTCTTCGAAATTAAACTTAATGGATTTGATGTATGCATCAAATGCTTTGCCAGCACAGTCATCACAAAGCTTTTTATATTTTTCTTTGTCCGTGTTGTCCAATGCCTGGTAAGTTTGTCCATAATACCACCAGGTTTTGTACCAATCTGCGGTTTTATTATGTTCACTGGCTTTTTCGATGCTTTCGAGGGCATCATCCAAAAACCCATCATTCAGGTAACTCCAGCATGAAGTTACATTACGTTTCTGACCAAATGTTAAGCTTGTCATCAGAACTAAAACGGCAATAATCAAAATTTTTTTCATCATATTTTGTTTTTGTTGTTTCAAAAATCACAATTATTCACGACAATTCAAAATCCTTGCCAAAAAATCTATGCATCATTGTTTTCATCATCTGCTGTCTTGTCATTACTATTTTCATCATCAATATCTTTTGGCGTTTGTGGAGGGATAACATCAACAACATCAGGGTTTGCAGTTGCATCTTCGTCATTACCGTTTTGCACATTGGTTACAGCCGCAATGGCATCATCATTCCTAAGGTTAATCAACCGGACACCTTGTGTAGCACGGCCCATTACCCTTAATTCTTCCACTGACATACGAATCATAATGCCGTGTTGGGTAATAATCATAATATGGTCATGGTCGGTAACAGCATTAAGTGCCACCAATGCACCGGTTTTATTAGTAATATTCATTGTTTTAACCCCTTTGCCTCCACGGTTTGTTACGCGGTAATTTTCAAGTTTTGAACGTTTACCGTATCCTTTTTCCGAAACCACGAGCACATCTTTGTGTTTATTGATAACGATCATACCAATGGCTTCATCATCGGGATCAAGTTTAATGCCACGTACTCCGGTTGCTGTCCGGCCAATGGGTCTTACAATATCATGGGGGAACCTGATGGCTTTTCCTTTTTTGGCAGCAACCATAATATTATCGATGTCTTCACCTTCAATATTTTCAATCAATTGTGCATTAAGCAAAGCATCCCCTTCACGTATGGTAATGGCGTTAATTCCGTTTTGCCGCGGACGGCTGTATTCACGGAGTTTTGATTTTTTGATAACACCTTTTTTTGTAGCCATAACAATGAAACGGCTGTCAATATATTCAGAATCATTCAGATTAATGACACGGATAAACGCTCTGATTTCATCATCCTGTTCGATATTGATAAGATTTTGGATAGCGCGTCCCTGTGATGCTTTTGTCCCTTCAGGAATTTCATACACTTTTAGCCAGAAACATTTCCCTTTGCTGGTAAAAAACAAAAGCGTATTGTGCATGGTTGCGGTAAACACCGATTCAATAAAATCTTTATCCCGGGTGTTGCTTGCCCGTGAACCAACACCTCCCCTGCCCTGAGTACGGAATTCAGTAAGCGGGGTACGTTTTATATAACCCCTGTGCGAGATAGTGATTACCATTTCATCATCGGCATAAAAATCCTCAGGATTCAGTTCTTCTGATGCATAAATAATTTCAGTTTTTCTGTCATCACCAAAGCGTTCTTTCAGGCCGACCAATTCTTCCCTGATAATTTCCATCCGAAGGCTTTCCGTGTTAAGTATCTTTTTAAAGTACTCAATACGTTCTTTCAGTTCTGCCAGTTCTGCACGGAGTTTTTCACTTTCAAGTGCCACAAGGCTTCTCAAACGCATTTCCACAATGGCTTTTGCCTGTTCTTCAGACAATTCGAATCGCTCAATTAATCCATTTCGTGCCTCTTCAACGGTTTTAGAGCCCCTGATAATGGCAATTACCTCATCAATAAAATCCAGGGCTTTTATTAACCCTTCCAGAATATGAGCACGCTTTTCGGCCTGAGCCAGTTCATATTTTGTTTTCCGGATCAGTATCTCATGACGATGCTCAATGAAATGGTTTAAAATATCCTTAAGGTTCAGCATTTGCGGGCGCCCTTTCACGAGAGCAATATTGTTAATGCTGAATGAATTCTGCAACTGGGTGAAGCGGTAAAGTTTATTTAAAATAATATTGCTGACAGCATCCCTTTTCAAGTCAATCACTATCCGCATTCCGTTCCGGTCGCTTTCGTCGTTGACATTACTGATACCATCAATTTTCTTTTCATTGATGAGGTCAGCAATTTTCATAATAAGCTCAGCTTTATTAACCATGTACGGAATTTCGGTAACGATAATGCGTTCTTTGCCGGTTGATGTGGTTTCCACTTCTGTCCGGGCACGCACCACCACTCTGCCTCTGCCGGTTTCAAAAGCTTCTTTAACGCCTTTGTATCCGTAAATAATGCCTCCAGTAGGAAAATCGGGGGCTTTTATGTGCTTAATAAGCTCATCCGTTTCTATGTCAGGATTATCAATCATGGCACACAGTCCGTCCACCACTTCGCTGAGATTATGTGGTGGCATATTGGTAGCCATGCCCACAGCAATTCCGGAGGCTCCATTTACCAAAAGATTGGGTAAAAGCGTTGGCAAGACAGCAGGTTCTTTCAATGTATCATCAAAATTATACTGGAAATCAACCGTATCTTTGTCAAGGTCTTTGAGCACCTCTTCGGATATTTTTTCCAGTCTGGCCTCAGTATAACGCATAGCTGCAGGACTATCACCATCAACAGAGCCAAAGTTTCCCTGGCCATCTACAAGCATGTAACGCATACTCCATGGCTGTGCCATACGCACCATAGCCATATATACAGAAGCGTCGCCATGCGGGTGATATTTTCCCAGCACCTCTCCCACTATTCTGGCTGATTTTTTATGTGATTTATTGTAGGTCAGTCCCAATTCTGACATGCCAAACAAAATACGCCTGTGTACAGGTTTTAAACCATCACGTACATCCGGTAAAGCCCTTGATACGATAACTGACATTGAATAATCAATGTAAGCAGATTTCATTTGCTCTTCTACATTGACCTTCAATATCTTAGCATTTTTTCCTTCTTCCATATTGTATTAATATTATTACTTATAAATTTGAAAGCACTAAAGTACATATTATCTAATGATTTTAAGCTGGTTTTTGAGATTATTTTCAACATATTCCGGTTAATAAATAATATGCCTATTATGTGCTAATATTCAAATTTTTATGTAATATCCTTAAGAATCATCACGAAATTTGAAGAACAAAAAATCCTTATTAACACCCCATGGTTAATAATTTCACACAAAAAGTCACTATTTTCTTGGATATTAATATCAGATTGCTAAATTTGCAACTCTTAAAAGGAAAGGCTTTCTGTGAAGAAGCAAAAAATGAACAACTTTTATGACTAAAAAAAGATATAAATTAAATCCGGAGTCACTAAGATACGAAGCTGAAAGTAAGGGATTTAAGTATTATGCCAAAAAGTTATTACCATTTTTAATAAGCACTGCCTTTTTTGGGGTATTATCCATGTTTCTCTACATGCAGTTTTTTGAAAGTCCAAAAGAACAAAAATTGAAAAATGAGAACGAATTCCTTTCAGAAAACCTTAAAGTAATTAATAACAAGCTTGACAATGTCACAAATGATTTGGAACAAATTGCAAAACATGATAATCACCTGTACCGTGTAATTTACCAGATGGACAGCATTCCTTCAAAAGTCAGAAGTTCAGGATTCGGTGGAACAGACAGATACCTTAATTTAAAAGGACATAAATATTCAAAAGAGGTGATTAACACCTCAAAGCGTATTGATAAACTGAGTAAACAACTGAGTGTCCAGGAACATTCTTTTAATGAGATTTCGGAGGTTTTGAAAAGTGAGTCCAGGCGCATCAGAAACCTTCCCATCATTCAGCCTGTACATAACAAAAATTTAACAAGAATAGGGTCCTATTACGGGATGCGCCTTCATCCCATTTTACGCATATATAAAATGCACGAAGGGATTGACTTAACTGCACCAACCGGAACTCCGGTTTATGCTTCCGGAGGAGGGACTATAGTGCGTGTCGAACACAGCCGATCCAGAAGGGGATATGGCAACCTTGTTATTATTGATCACGGCGTAGATGGTCTTTCAACCCGATATGCACACCTCAATAGTATTAATGTAAGAAGGGGGCAAAAAGTTGAACGTGGTGATAAAATCGGAACTGTTGGGAATACAGGACTATCCACTGCACCACACTTGCACTACGAAATTCGCCGTGATAACAAAACCATTAATCCGCTCTATTATTATATTGACATTTCTGTTGAACAATATGATGAATTATTGCAACTCGCACAATTACCCGGGAAATCTTTTGACTAAATGTACCGTATTGTCTGCCTGGCATTTTACTTGTCTTTTCTTTTTCAGAATGTATTAATTTCACAGGAACACAAAACATTTACCACAACCATCCCTGATATTGAATTTATATCATCCACATTTCTCGGCAATAAATACAGAAATTATTATGGCAATACCGCGCCTGAAAAACTTGACATAATCTGGAAATTCCATCTGGGAAGCGGGACCACTGCCGACCCTCACAATAAAAACAAACCAAAAAAAATGTACGGGGCGGGATGGACTGGCCAAGCTGCAACATTACGACAAGATAGCAACTTCTACCTTATTCAGCCATCATTTTCACACAAACTGTTTAAAATAAATGCAGCAAACGGAAACAAAATATGGGAATACAGCTTTGATGATATATTAAAAGGAAGCCCCACATTATGGCACAACAATTATACCTGGGACAAGAACAGGATACTGATATTTCAAGG
>JBNJGX010000091.1:0-8552 GCA_051748025.1 Bacteroidota bacterium | reverse complement strand
GTAATGTACAATTCCTTCAGATGCGGTGGCTGCTGTGATGTGTCCACGTAAAGGCATGTCTTGTGAACCCATATAATATTTTGCCCCTAGGTAAGCCCAGATATTATTTTTTACCTTGAAACTGCATTTTACCCCAAATACGTATCCCCAGCCAAAATTATCCTTGTCAAATTGCATATTTGAATTTACAGCGTCATATTCATATTGTTCACGCAACATTTTATCAAAGTTGCCGTGCATTATTTTTGTGTTTATGGTGGCAAAACCAAACACACCACCCATTAAATCAACCTTTACTGATTTAGTGGGGATAACTATGGTTGGCAGCAGGCTCCCGTTAATGCTCTGAAAAGGCCCCACAAGTGGTCTGTTGGAATTGAGTCCGTCATCAAGTCCTGTCAGGTTCATACCGCCGATTGAATTCATACTGATACCGGGTGATATCTGAAAGTATTTGCCAAAACTTATGGGTAAACTGACATTTACAGGGGCAATGGGGTTGGAAAAATACCCATCTACGGGGAAAAAATAAGAGAAGCCTACGGACTGGGATTTGACTTTACACACAGAAAAAAGAAGCAAAACCGCTGCTAAAATGCTTATTGTCTTTTTCATATCGATCTTTTTTGCGAAAGTAAGAAAAATATCTATAAAAAGCACCAAAACTTGTCCCTGCCAGTCCCTGACTGTAGCAGGCAGGCGATGGAGACGGATAGCACCTGCATGTTAGCAGAAAGTAATATCAGATAATAAGCCAGTTTGCCGGCTGAATGGCTTGTTATTTGATATTTGATTCAAAACTGTGTATTTCATTATATGCCAACCGGATTATGCGGAATAGTCTCGAATTAAGCGGTTACAGCTATAATATTAGGTAGAAATACAAAAAGCCATAGATTAGAAATTCAAGCAGGGAATATGTTACAGGTTTCATTTGATAAATTTAAGTATTATCGAAAGGGGATTTTAATGAAGCTTTTATATCTTTACGGCAAATTTATGCTTATGAGATTAATTAGAAACTGGATTATAATAGCACTTACCGGCATTATTTGCCTTGCCGGGGCACAAGTTTTCGGCCAGAGTGAACAATCTGAACACAGTGAGCAATTACACAAATTCGGACGGGTGCTTAACCTGATCAATTCACTTTATGTTGACAGTGTAAATCAGGAAAAGGTTGTCGAAGATGCCATCGTGGCCATGTTGAAAGAGCTCGATCCGCATTCAATTTACATCAGTAAAGATGAAGTACAAAGGATGAATGAACCATTGGACGGGTCATTTGAGGGTATCGGGATACAATTTAACATACTTGAAGATACCCTGATGGTTGTGTCAACCATTCCCGGCGGACCATCCGAAAAGCTCGGCATCATGGCCGGTGACAGAATTATAAGCGTGGACGGAAAAGATATTACGGATATAGGCCTGAAAAACAGCGATGTGCGTGATATGTTGCGTGGCGAAAAAGGCACAGAAGTGGATGTTGAAATAATGCGACATGGGGTGGATGAATTGCTTGAATTTACCATTGTACGTGACAAGATACCCATTTTTTCTGTTAATGCAGGATATGTGGTGGATGATGACATTGGTTATGTAAAACTGAACCGTTTTTCAAAAACCACGGATGAAGAACTTAATGAGGTTTTTGATGAATTTGACACACTCGGGGTAAAAGATATTATTGTTGATTTAACCAATAATGCCGGTGGTTACATGGATAAGTCCATTTGGCTGGCTGACCAGTTTCTGGAAAGAAATGAAATGGTGGTTTATACCGAGGGTGAAAATTCGCCCAAACGTGAATACCGGGCTTCTGATGATGGACGCTACGATGATGCCCGTGTTGTGGTGCTTGTAAACGAAGGCTCTGCTTCTGCAAGTGAAATTGTATCGGGTGCTATTCAGGATTGGGACCGCGGTGTCATTATTGGCAGGCGCACTTTCGGAAAAGGACTGGTACAAAGGCCGTTCTCTTTGCCGGATGAAAGCATGATAAGGCTTACCGTGGCCAGGTATTACACGCCATCGGGCAGGTGCATACAAAAGCCATATGAAGATGGAACAGAAGATTACAGCCATGAACTTATTGACAGGTATAACGAAGGACAAATGACCAGTACAGACAGTATTCATTTTCCTGACTCCCTGATGTATGAAACCTTGCGGAAACAACGTAAAGTCTATGGCGGTGGCGGGATCATGCCTGATGTCTTTATTCCACTTGATACCACGCAGGTTTCTGATTATCACAGTGCGCTTATGAGAAAGGGTGTGATCTTTAGCTTTGCACTGCAATATGTTGATGATAACCGTGATTTTCTCAATGAAACATACCCTGAATTTGAGAAATTTGAATCAGAATTTGTGGTTACCGATGCTATGATTGAGGATCTGAAAAACTTTGCATCTGACAAAGATGTTGAAGAAAGTATCGAAGATGTTGATAAAGAAGATCAAATGGAACGGTTGAAATTGCATGTAAAAGCCCTGATAGCTTCTGATATCTGGGAAACCAATGAATTTTACCAAATCAACAACCAGGGGAGCGATGCTTTCCTGAAAGCCCTGGAAATTTTAAGAGACCAGGAGCAATACAACACTATCCTTGAAAGGTAAATAGAGTCTGTCTATAAAGTACAGCTTAAATACAAGCACCAAATGACAAAACTTGTCCGGCGTAATGAAATGGAGACGGATGACAAATGACAAATAAATAGCAATTACCAAACCTGTACCGACGCATGACAGTAAAGCCAATGACAAAAACATACTGTAGAGAACCATACCCGTCTTCTATGCACTACGCCGGACACAGTCTGTCTTCGCCGCCTGCCATACAGCTATGCATAGTTTTTAGCGAAAGGCAGGATGGAACAAATTTTGGAATTTTGACCATTGAATATTGGAATCCGTCTCTGCTCAGCTTTGCCGGACAACTTTTATTTGTAATTTGTTGCTTGTGTTTTGGATTTTCATTATTGAATTATAGATTAATGTTCAACTTTATGGACAAATACTAAGTAGCATATGTTTATTTGGCATTGGATCACGGGCAATTATTTTGAGCTAATAGCCGCAGCACTTGGTGTATTCAGCATATTCCTGCAAATCAGGCAAAAACCTGCATACTGGCTTGTAGCGCTTATTATGGTATCCATGTATATCTGGGTGTATTACCAAAGCAAATTTTATGCGGATATGTCTTTGCAGGTTTATTACCTTGTTGTAAGTATTTATGGCTGGTTGCACTGGGTTTTCGGTAAGAATAAGCGTAAAAAACAGGACGGTGAGAAAAAACTGCCAGTGGCCAGGTTGTCCGGAAAAGAATGGTGGTGGTCAATTATGGGATCGGTGGTAGCTTTTGTGGTTATATGGTATATTTTGAAGAATTATACCGATAGCCCGGTGCCTGTGGGTGATGCTTTTACTACAGCACTCAGCTTTGTGGCAACATGGATGCTTGCGCGTAAAATAATTGAAAACTGGCTGTTCTGGATTGTGGTTGACCTGGTATCAACAGGATTGTATATATACAAAGGACTGTACCCCACAGCGGTACTTTTCCTCTTTCTTACTGTAATGGCCGTAATCGGATATAAAGCATGGAAAAAAGATTTGACAAAAACTGCCAACGCATAGTTATTACCGGTCCTGAATGTACCGGTAAATCATGGCTGAGTTATCAGCTTGCCCGTAAAACCCGGCAACTGTGGCTGCCTGAATATGCCCGGTATTACATTTATTATCTTAACCGTGATTACAGCCGTAAAGATGTTGAGCACATTGCGCAAATGCAAATTGAGCTGGAAGAAGGCATGGCAGCCGTAACCCCCCGGGTTCTTTTTCTTGATACAGGCCTTATCATTACCAAAGTATGGCTTGAGCATGTTTATGGTAATTCACCTTCATGGCTGGATGAAGCCATTAAAAATTCACACCGGTACATGCATTTATTGTGTTATCCGGATTTGCCATGGCACCCTGACCCGCTGCGTGAAAACAAAGACCTGCGCATGTATTTTTTCAACTGGTACGAACAGGAAATAAGGAATTATGGATTTGATTATCAAATCATTAAAGGGGATGGGGATGCGCGCCTGCAATCAGCGTTGAAAGTTGTGCGGAAAATTGTATGATAAAATGGGGTTCAGGATTTGTGATACAACTCAACCATCAAAATCCTTCTCTCATCTGCAGGTCTGTTATGGCAATGGCAGCAACAGCCTCAAGGATTACCGGTGTACGAAGTGCATAGCATACATCATGCCGTCCGCCGGTTTTAACAGATTGCATTGTGTCAGTTTCAGGATGCCATGAATGTTGCGCCTGTGCTATGCTGGAGGTGGGTTTGAATATGACTGAAAAAACCAAAGGATTGCCGTTGGAAATGCCGCCGTTGATACCGCCGCTGTGATTGCTTTTCGTTTTTCCTTCTGCATTGATAATGGCATCATTATATGCAGACCCTTTCATTTTATCAGCCATAAATCCATCACCAAACGCGATGGCCTTTGCGCCGGGAACAGAAAACACGAGCCGTGAAATTTCTGATTCAAGGCTGTTGAAAAAAGGTTCTCCGGTGCCTGTATTCAGTCCTTCAACGCGGCATTCCACTTTTCCACCGAGCGAATCTCCCTCTTTGACAGCCTGATCCAAAATTTTATCATAATCAGCATGTCCCCCGATATTTATTATGCGACTGTGAAAACGCAGTTCTTTCAATATCATTTTGGCTACCACGCCTGCTGCAACAAGCAATAATGTCATCCTGCCACTGAAGAAACCACCACCGCGCGGGTCATGAAAACCTTGGTATTTTTTTTTAGCCACCAAATCTGCGTGACCCGGCCTTGGAAAAGATAAGTTATCATAATCTTCAGGTTGCTGTGTTTTGTTTTCAAACACTATGTGCAAAGGGGCTCCGGTGGTTTTGCCTTTATATATGCCAGATATCATTCTGGGATTATCTGCTTCTTTTCTGCTGCTTGTGCCTGTTGCCCCGCTGCGCCTCCGGTCAATATCAGTCATAAAATCATCAGTGCTGAGGGGCATTCCCGGTGGAACAGATTCTACAATGATTCCCATTTGTTTAGTGTGGGAAGTGCCCCAGGTATGTATCTGAAATATTTTACCGTACGTGTGCATAATATTTTCCGTTTAAGGATTTTATTGCTTCAAAGAAACCGGGAAAGGATTTTGACACATGGGCTGTGTCATGAATCATTAGGCCTTCATTGGCAATTCCTGCAATTACCAGGCTCATAATTACCCTGTGATCTTTCCATGAATTAACATCAGCATAATGCAATTTGGCTGGATGCACCAAAATCTCATCCTCCCCGGGGAATTCAAAACGGGCACCAATTTTCCGGTATTCACTAACAATGGCTTCGAGCCGGTTTGATTCCTTGTGGTGTAACCTTTTCAGATTGGTAAAGCGGCAAGGTGATTTTGCTGCACATGCCAACGGCACCAAAGCCGGAAACAGATCGGGGGCATCTGTCAGGTCGAGCGAAAAAGCCGAAGGAACGGACTGTTTTACAATGACCGAATTTTGTTTTGTAAACTCATAATTAATACCGGCTTCATCAAATACCTCAAGCACGATTTTATCAGCCTGATGAGTGTCCATGCTGAGATTTTTTATTTCACATTCACCACACAAAGCCCCGGCCACCATAAAATTGGCCGCAGCGCTCCAGTCTGTTTCGGCTTCTTTTTCCACAGGCAGGTAAGATTGTCTGCCGGGAATATGGTATTCAAGCTTTCCGGTTTCCACTTCAACACCAAAATCATGCATTAGGCTGATGGTCATATCCACATATGGCTTGCTGACAATCTTATCAAGGTGTAAATGGCTATCACCCTCGCATAGAGGCAGGGCTAAAAGCAATCCTGAAAGTAACTGACTGGTACGTCCGGCATCCAGATGTGTATTTGCGGCCTGCAATTTTCCTGAAAAATACACAGGCAGTTTATTTTTATCTGGTTTAACCTTAACCCCAAATTGCTCAAGCTGTTTAAAATCGTAATCCAGGTTCCGGCGTTGCATACTGCAGTATGCATTAATGCTATAGTCTTTGCCATACAGTGCTGCCACAGGGGCAAACATGCGCGCACACAAACCTGATTCTTTACAAAACAGCTCACCACCGGGAAAATTCCCGTCAGGCCGGAGCTTCAGGTCGCCGTTTTTCATGGTATTTACTGATAATCCCAGTCGTTGTGCTACCGATAAAGTGGCCATCACATCTTCTGCATGTCCCGGACGTTTTATAATACATTCTCCTTTTGCCAGTACTGAAGCAGCCAGAAAACGTTGTACATAACTTTTGGATGCAGGTGGCTCAATGGCACCGTTTAATTCTCCATGTGATATTTCATGTAGCATAAATCAATTTTTGTAACTAATCATTCGTCATTTAATCTGTGAAATCTGTGAAATCTGTGGCACTGCTTTATTTATTAATGGTTAAAACTGCTGATTAGTAATCAATTTTTTAAAAACATCAAAATCTACCGCTTCAACAACAGCCTTTCCGGGCGCTTTCAAAAACACAAAATCCAGTTTACCTGCCCGGCATTTTTTATCTTTTTCTATATAATGTATCAACGCTTCATGCATTTCAAAATTATGTGGTAGCCTCAGGGCTTTCATAACTTCAATACAGCGGGTATAATCTGTTTCTGATAAGTGCCCTTTAAAAAGAGACATACGCAAAGCCGCAACCATGCCTTTGGATACAGCCATGCCATGTAACATGTTATGATGCATTTCCAGTGCATGGCCAAAAGTATGGCCAAAATTCAGTACATGACGGCTTCCTTTGTCAAATTCATCCCCTTCAACCACTTTCAGTTTTGCCCGGGTAGCTTTGCGCAATAAATTGCTAAGTACCGCCTTATCATGCTTATGTATTGAATCCACAGCATTTTCAATGTCGCTCAAAAGTTCAGCATCCAGCACAAAAGCTGTTTTAACCACTTCTGCCAGGCCATTATAATAATGCTCATTTGGCAAAGTGTGCAGGAATTCAGGGTCTATCCATGTCATTTCCGGCTGGTTGATACAACCAATCACGTTTTTATATCCTTTATAGTTAATGCCGTTTTTGCCACCAATGGCAGCATCCACCATTGCCAGCAAACTTGTTGGTACCAGGATAAAATCCACTCCCCGTAAATAAGTGGAAGCCACATAACCGGTAACATCTGTAACCACGCCACCACCAATTCCCAAAATAAGGATATGCCTGTCAATATTTTTGAGAAGCAATGCCTCATAAACCTGAAACAGGACTTCTTCGGTTTTGGCGTTTTCTCCTTCAGGCAGGCACCAGTGCGGATAATTATCCAAAACATGTTCGTAATGTGCAAATACCCTGCAGTCAGTAATGATAAACACATCTCTGTTCCTTAGTTTATCCATCAGCTCTGCAATGGAACCAAACTCAATGCCTGTGTTAAGCACATCAGACCAGTGGCTGGTATTATTTCTAAAATATTCCTGCATAAGCAATCAAAGATACGAAAATTTTACCTGAAAAATTTTTGCTGGCACAGATATTAGGGTATAATATCAATTTTTATATCTTGCAGGAAAAATATACATGCCAATGGTATATTGTCAGGAAATTTCTGAGGGACAAACAATAACGCTTCCACTGGAGGAAGCTCATCACCTTACCAGGGTTTTACGGAAAACAACCGGTGATGAAATACATATCTGTGATGGAGCCGGAAATCTATACCTGGGGCGGATTGTAACGGTAACCAAAAAACAAACAAACGTTCAGGCAATGTCAGTTTTAAGGTCATTAAAAGGGCAGGAAAGCCGGCTAACTATTGCCATTACACCCACTAAAAATATCAGCAGGTTTGAATGGTTTGTTGAAAAAAGCACAGAAATAGGCATTGCCGGTATAATGCCAATGCTCACCGAACATTCTGAACGACAAAAAATAAAGCCTCCCCGTCTGGAAAAGATAATAATTTCTGCCATGAAACAATCCGGTCACTTATTTAAGCCACTGCTGTATCCATTGACAGAAATAAAGGATGTATTGCAAAAGGAAAGCGAAAACAGGTTTATTGCTTACAGCGAAGAATTGCCCCCAGTTCATTTTATTCGACAAGCAGATCCCGGCAAGGATACCATTATCATGATAGGGCCTGAGGGAGATTTTTCAGCATCTGAATTGACACAAGCAACATCAGCAGGATTTATTCCCGTTAACCTGGGAAATTCACGACTCAGGACTGAAACTGCGGGTGTTGTAGCGGCTCAGATTTTTGAGAGCAAAAGGTTTGCAGAATAGCACTCAATTTTTGCCGATTGCTTATGCACACCGAAAAAGTCAGATTCCCCCAAAAAAATAACCATCTTTGCCATTAACCACGGTGAATAAGTTCAAAATAAGCTCCAAAAATCCAAAAAACAAAATTTCCAAACTGTATTTACCTGATAATCTGTCTTTCTTGTCATTTAAATTTATAATCTATGTGCATCGTCCTATGTTGCAAATATGGTTCAGAAGTCAGGG
>JBNJGX010000090.1:0-8552 GCA_051748025.1 Bacteroidota bacterium | reverse complement strand
GTAAAAGAAGACACAAAATTGCCGATGATGTACATGCCCGATTGCATAAAATCTACCGTTGATTTGTTCCAGGCTGATTTTGACACACTCAAACACCACAGCGATTTTAACGTGGGTGGCATGAGTTTCACTGTCAGTGAGCTTGCTGATGAGATCAAAAAACACATCCCTGATTTTGAGATTGAATACAAACCCGATTATCGTCAGGATATCGCAGATTCATGGCCGGACAGTGTTGATGATACTGCCGCCCGTGAAGAATGGGGATGGAAACCTGCTTATGATCTTGCCGCTATGGTAAAAGATATGCTTGAAAACCTGAGAAAGAAATTATAAATGCTTTATAAACTGTAACCAATCTAGTCGTATTAAGTTCTGTCAATAACGGTTATTAACCGTTATTGACAGAAACCTTTATGAATGATTGGTAACTAAAACCTTAATATTTATGAGTCTCGATAAATTAAACAAAGTACTGAAAAAAGAAGTAGAAGCCCTCGAAGCCAAAGGCACTGCCAAAGGTGAAGAGATGGTTATAGAAAAAGTAATTCCCGCCAAAGGAGAAAATGGCCCGCGTTATCTGATACGGGGCTTTGGTGACAAGGAATTTATAAAAATGAATTCCAATTCATACCTGGGGCTAAGCATGCACCCGGATGTGATCAAAGCCGAAGAAGAAGCGGCAGTTGAATATGGTGTCGGGCCTGGTGCAGTGCGCTTTATTAGCGGAACCTATTCCACCCATGTAGCACTGGAAGACAGGCTGGCAGATTTTCATAAACGCGAACAAGCCATGTTGTTCAGCAGCGCGTATGTTACATCTCTGGGGGTATTATATCCACTGTGTACCAAGGAAACTGTTTATGTCAGCGATGAGTTGAATCATAACTGTATCATCCAGGCCATGCGCCTGAGCCGTCCTGCAGGCAAGTTTATTTATAAGCACAATGATATGGAAGACCTGGAAGCTAAATTGCAGGAAGCGGTTGGCACTGGTAAACGCGTGTTGCTTGTAACCGATGGTGTTTTCTCTATGCGTGGTGATTATGCCCCGCTGGATGAAATACAGCGCCTGGCTGATAAATATAACGATAAATTTGAAGAAGGCATCATTACCGTTGCTGATGATTCACATGGTGTGGGCGCTTTTGGTGAAAACGGACTGGGAACCGAAGAGATAACCGGGGGGAAAATGGATATCATCATTGGTACGCTTGGAAAAGCCTTCGGTGTTAACGGCGGATATCTGGTTGCATCGAAAGAGGTTATACGCTATTTGCGTGAAACCGCTCCCATGTATATTTATTCCAATCCACTGACAAATTCTGAATGTGCCGCTGTTCTTAAGGTACTTGATATCCTCGAATCTGAAGAGGGCAAAAAACGCCTCAAGCACCTGTCTGAAATGACCGCCCGTTTTGAAAAAGGACTGGTTGACAACGGCATGGAAACAATTGCCGGCCCACATCCTGTAACACCACTTATGGTAAGGGATACAGCAAAAACATCAAAAATTGTGGAACACCTGAAAAACAATGGTGTACTGGCAACAGGTCTGAATTTCCCCGTTGTTCCCAAAGGCGATGAAGAAATCCGTTTCCAGATCAACGGCGACCACACGGCTGCCGATATTGATTATGTGATTGATGTGCTGAAATCGTTTGATTAAAACAAAACATCTGTCAGGTCGCCCGTTAATAACATGTACAATATGTAGATGTTATTTTTCCCGTTCATCAAGGGATGACCTGACAGGTGTTTTCCAAGTTCGAAGTCCGAAGTCGGAAGTCCGAAGAACAACTTCCGACCTCGGACTTCGGTCTTCGGACTCCATTAATCATCACAAAGTTCCTGAATTTTTTCGTGAGCTTTATCAAAGCCTGATTCTCTGGCTTTTTTCAGGTCACTGCATGCGCTGTTTTTATCGCCTGCCTCCCATTTTGAAAGCCCCCTGTAAAAGTAAGCTTTGGCATATCCGGGATTGATGTCAATGGCTTCGTTAAAATCAGAAATGGCTCCCCTGTAATTTCCGAGCTCATGCTTAGATATGCCCCTGTTTTTATAAGTTCCTGCCTTATAAGGATTAATCTCAATGGCTTTGCTGAAATCATTTATCGCACCGGCGTAGTCTTCCATGTCATGTTTAACAAGTCCCCTGTTGTTGTAGCCCCCTGCATTATCCGGATTAATGTCAATGGCTTTGTTATAATCATCCAGTGCACCCTTGTAGTCTTTCATTTTATGCTTAACAAGCCCTCTGTTGATATAGACCCCTGCATAATCAGGTTTAATATCTATGGCCTTGTTATAGTCAGATAGTGCCCCTTTGTAATCCCTTATCTTTCGCCTGGTAAGCCCCCTGTTGATATAAGCTGCTGCCACATCAGGCTTGATCTTAATGGCTGCCGTAAAGTCTCTTATGGCACCTTTCTGGTTTCCCGATTTACCCCTGGCAAGTCCCCTGTTAAAATATGCCTCTGCATGAGAAGGATTGGTATCAATAACCACGCTCAAGTCTTTTATAGCTCCCTTATTGTCTCCCAGCATATCCCTGGCAATTCCCCGGTTGAAATAAGCATCAATATCATTGGGATTGATCTCAATGGCTTTATCAAAATCCATCAATGCTGCCCTGTGCTTTCCCAATTCGCCCTTAACAAGTCCCCTGTTAAAGTATGCATCTGCATGTTTAGGGTTAATTTCAATGGCTTTGTTCAGGTTTTTAATGGCTTCTTTCAGTTCTCCCGATTCAAATTTATCAATGCCTTTGTTGTAATATTCCTTTGCCGTTTGACCATAGCCTGTGCCAATTGCCAAAAATATCAATCCTGAAAGCACAATTATAACTTTTTTCATAACATGTTTACTATTTATAGGAGTTAGGGTTTAGGGGTTAGGGTTTAGGTTATGAGAAATCTTAAACCTAAAACCTAACTCCTAACACCTAAACCTTTTTAACCATTATTAATAAACTTTTATTACCGCATTATAACGTTTACTATTTATACCTTTCTTTAGTTGCACAAGTTAATAAAAAACCATGACACTAAAAAATAATTACAGGGATAAATTTTTTTTCCATTTTTAATTTGTATGACAGTTATTTTACTAATTTAGCGCTGAAAATTTAAAAAAGACTTGTTATGAATGATGCAAAACAGAAGACCCTGAAAGATTCGGCTGCCATGCGTTGGTTAGCGTTATTGCTTGTTAGTGGATTGATGCTTGCTACGTATTGGTTTCAGGATTTTTTCTCAGGATTAAAAGGTATGATGGAAACCCAGATGGGTTTTACCAGTGAAGAGTTTGGACGCCTGATTGGCTTGACTACCATTGCCAACATGTTTGGTATGATCATCGTTGGTGGTATGATACTTGACAAATGGGGTGTAAGAATTGCCGGGCTTGCTTTTGGCGGCCTTGCTGTGTTGGGTGGTGCCATTACTGCAATGGGAGCCGCCGGCGTGTTTGGTGAAGAACACAGTACACAGCTTACAGCAATGATTATCGGTCGTATATTATTTGGCTCAGGCCTTGAAGTGGTTTGTGTGGTGGCAACCACTACCATGGTGAAATGGTTTAAAGGCTACGAATTGGCACTGGCCATGGCGATCAACATGGGATTCGGACGACTTGGTTCGGCCATGGGGATTGCACTCTCTCCTGATATTTCAGGAACTGTATCCCCTGCTGTTACTTTTGCTGCTGCCCTGATGGGTGTCGCACTGATCATGTTTGTCATTTATGTATTCTTTGATGTTAAACTTGACAGGCAACTGAAAGCCAAAAAAGCCGCAAAAATTGCCGAAGGAGGCGAACAGGAAGAAGAAGAAGAATTCAAGTTCTCTGATCTGTTTAAGCTGCTCAAAAACCAGTCATTTATTTATATTGCATTGCTTTGTGTGGCTTTCTATGCGGCTGTGTTCCCTTTTATACAGTATGCACCAGACCTGTTGATCAATAAATTTAACTTTACCGCTGTGTTGCCTGAAGGCGGATTTCAGATAAACGGCAGTACTTCTTTCGGAACGGCTGCTATTTATATTGGGCTGTTTGTTTACGCGCTATTGTTTGCCATTGTGCCTTCACGGATGAAAACAGCAGGCAAAAAAGCCTTCTCAGTTATTCTGATTGTCGGAACATTTGCATTATTGGCTTATTTACTCCGGGATACCTTTGCCATATGGTTTAGAAACGGATCAAAAACCTCAAGCCTGATACCGCTGGGTACCATTATTTTTACTCCCATATTCGGGAATTATGTTGATCGAAAAGGAAAGGCGGCTTCCCTGATGATCCTGGGATCATTGCTCCTGATCTTTGCACATTTGTCATTATCTGTATTTAACAATGTGATATTGGCTTACTTTGGGTTGATTTCCCTTGGGATCGCATTTTCACTTGTGCCTGCTGCCATGTGGCCGTCAGTAGCAAAAATTGTATCTCAAAAACGGCTGGGAACAGCTTATTCTACAATGTTTACCATTCAAAACTGGGGACTTGGTGCTTTCTTCTGGGGAATCGGAGCGTTGCTGCAGGCTGTAAATCCAAAAGTTGTTGCCAACAGGCAGGCTTTGAACGCCAAACTTGAAGGTCTCGGGATGTCCCAGTCAGAAATATCACAGGAAATAGTAAAAATGAAAGACCCAATGATAACATCTGAATTTGGAGCATATACCCAGGAATACATTTATGATTACACCATTCCTATATTTATTTTGGTGATATGTGGTGCCATTTCCATTTTCCTGGCCTATAAGCTCAAACAGGCAGACAAGCGACAGGGTTACGGTCTGGAGCTGCCTTCAGGAGAATCAGGCGAAAATACCGAGTAATATAATTTAAATCATGCTCCAATAAAACAAAACAGGCTGTATTCATGCTTTTGAATATGGCCTGTTTTTTGTATTTTTGTGGGATGTTAACCAAAAGATTATTTAATTATGAAAAGACAATTATTACTGATTATAACACTGACAGGATTTGTGTTTTCCGGTCTTGCCCAGCAGGATGCATTGTTGTGGAAAGTAACCGGCAAAAAACTTGATGAACCGTCTTATTTGTATGGAACAATTCACATTCAGGCAAAAACGGTTTTTGCATTTGATCCTGTTGTGTATGATAAATTGGAATCCTGTGATGCACTTGCAGTTGAGCTGATCATGGATGAAATTGACCAGGAAGAAGTAAAAGAACAAATGATAATGGAGGAAGGAACCATAGCGGATTACCTGAGCGACGATGAGTTTGACATGCTTGATTCAATAATGCAGGCACGCACTGGTCAGCCTTTGTTGCTTTTTCAGAAAATGAAACCTTTCTTTTTATCATCACAACTCATGCAAAATATGATGCCAAAGGAGATGCCCATGCCCCTGGATATGCATTTCATTGACACCGCAAGAAAAATGGATAAAAATATCCTGGCATTGGAGGAATTATCGGATCAAATTGGAGCCATTGACAAAATGACCATAGAAGAGCAGGTGGATATGCTGATGGATGGACTGACCGATGAGGAAAATTCCATGGAAAAACAGTTTAACCGGCTTGTTGATGCATATGTTGCCCAGGATTTGGACAGCCTCCAGGTGCTCATGCAGGATACCGCTCTGCCTGAAGCCTTTGGTGATGAATTGATTATCCACCGAAACAAAGTCATGGCCAAAAACATTCACAAGATCATGAAGAAACAGTCTGTGTTTGCTGCTTTTGGTGCAGCACATCTTGTGGATGAAAAAGGCGTAATAAAACTGCTTCGCAAACGTGGATACACAGTTGAGCCCGTGAGATTTGATTTTGCAGTTGCTGAAGAATAAACAAACCACTATTATATAAATGACCTTGACATAACGAAAATTTTTAAGGTTGAATTTTCGCAGGGTTATATTATTATCCCCTAAACAGATCAAATTCTATTACCTCAACCAATTTTCCATTCTACAAAATACCATTTAATTGTTATTAATAGCAGAAAATAAACTTAGAATATTGTTAAGCATGTCAAATGGCTTAAAGATAATATTATTTTTGACCAAAATACTAAATGCTATAACAGTAAACCTCCATACCGGAATTTTGACACACAGGTGAATGTTTATCATCTGGATAGCAGTCTAAATCCCCCATTTTTTGATGATGGAGGTTATATTTGACCGTTGAAACATAAAGAATAAACATATGAAACATACAGCAATTATTTTAGTTCTTGTGGTGGTTGCAATGGCTTGCAATACTGAAGACAAGGAATCCAGAGAATGGGAATATCCTGAAACAAAAAAGACAGATGTTGTTGATGAATATTTTGGTGTAGAAGTACCTGATCCCTACCGCTGGCTTGAAAATGACACATCACCCGAAACGGAAGCATGGGTTAAAAAACAGAATAAGGTAACGTTTCAATACCTTGAAAGCATAGGTTTTCGTGATGAACTGCGTGACCGTCTTGAATCAATCTGGGATTATCCAAAGATGTCAGCCCCGTATCACAAAGCAGATTATTATTTTTTCTACAAAAACAACGGATTACAAAACCAGTCTGTGCTGTATTATAAAGAAGACATTGATGGTGAAGAAAAATTGTTACTGGATCCGAATAAGCTGTCAGAAGACGGTACTGTGGCATTAACCGGAACATCAGTGTCAGATGATGGTAAATATCTGGCCTACGGGATTTCACGCAGTGGCAGTGATTGGAAAGAAGTCTATGTAAAAAATATACAATCAGGCAAAGTGCTTGATGATAAACTGGAATGGATAAAATTTTCCGACGTTACATGGTATAACAATGGACTGTTTTACAGCCGCTATCCAAAACCCGCTGAAGGTCAGAAAATGTCAGGTGAGAACAAGAACAATAAAGTTTATTATCATAAGCTCGGGGATAAACAATCAGATGACAAGTTAATTTATGAAAATCCGGAACATCCCGACCGGAATTATAGCGTTAATACTACCAATGATAATAAATACCTGATCATCTCAGTTTCAGAGTCAACCTCAGGAAATGGATTATATATCAAAGATATGGAAAACAGTCAACCGGATGTTAAAAAAATCGTGACTGAATTTGATTCGGATTTTTGGGTGATTGATCACATTGATGACAAATTGTATGTGATGACAAATGAAGCTGCACCCAAATACCGTTTGATAGCCATTGATCCTGAAAATCCAGCCCGTGAAAACTGGGAAACCGTTATTGAAGAAAAAGATTTTGTGTTACGTTCAGTTTCATATATAGGAGATAAACTCATCACCAAATATATGCAGGATGCACATTCTGTTGTAAAAGTCTTTGATAAATCAGGTGGATATCTTTATGATGTGGACATCCCGGTACTCGGTACAGTAAGGGGCTTTGGCGGAGAAAAAGAAGATACAATAACTTTCTATACACTGACATCTTTTACCACACCTTCCACAGTTTATAAATACAACATAAAAAATAACACATCTGAATTGTACCAGGAGTCAAAGATTGATTTTGATGCAAGCCAATATGAAACATCTCAAATATTTTACGAAAGCAAAGACGGGACCAAGGTTCCAATGTTTATTGTTCACAAAAAAGGCATTGAGATGGATGGAAACAATCCCACCTTATTATATGGTTACGGCGGATTCAATATAAGCCTGACGCCTACATTTTCAATATCCCGCCTGATATGGTTAGAACAGGGAGGCGTGTATGCAGTGGCCAACCTTCGGGGGGGTGGTGAATATGGTGAAAAATGGCATAAAGCCGGCACTAAACTGAACAAACAAAATGTGTTTGATGATTTTATTGCTGCTGCAGAATACCTGATTGATGAAAAGTATACAAGTCCGGAAAAACTTGCCATTATGGGTGGATCAAATGGCGGATTGCTCGTAGGGGCTGTTATTAACCAGCGGCCAGAACTCTTCCAGGTGGCTATCTCATCAGTGGGCGTGATGGATATGTTGCGTTACCACCTGTTTACTATCGGCAAATTCTGGGCAAGTGATTATGGAACAAGTTCAGACAGTAAAGAAATGTTTGAATATTTATATGATTATTCACCTTTGCATAACATAGAAGAAGGTAAAAATTATCCTGCTGTATTGGTTAAAACCGCTGATCATGATGATCGCGTAGTGCCTGCGCATTCTTTTAAATACATCGCTACATTGCAGGAAAAATACGATGGCGAAAATCCTGTTATGATCCGTATTGAAACAAAAGCCGGCCACGGATCAGGCAAACCCACTGACAAAATCATAGATGAATACGCCGATATGTACGCTTTCATATTCGATAATATGGATTTGAAACCGGAATTTGATTAATTCTATAAAGACGGAAGTCCGAAGTCCGAAGACGGAAGCCGGGAATCGGACTGGCATGTTAATTTATTTATTCTTTAAAAACGTCTTCTTTTCTTCTGTCCCTTCGACTTCGGACTTCCGTCTTCCGACTTCGGACTACATATCCTGTTTTGTGCACGTCGTTATCGCCCAAATAAAGTAGTGCTGATAATCAATAAGTTAAGATTTTAATTTTTGTGATTTGGGTGCTGCATTGCACAAAA
>JBNJGX010000089.1:0-8570 GCA_051748025.1 Bacteroidota bacterium | reverse complement strand
TATAGAAGTTTTTGAAACCCCTGATGCAACAATTACCGACCCTGGCGATTTCTGCTCTGATGATGCACCGGAAAACCTGACGGCAGCGACAACCGGCGGTACATGGAGCGGTAACGGCATTACCGATGCTTCAGCCGGCACCTTTGATCCTTCGGTTGCCGGTGTTGGCACAAGCAGTATAACCTATGAAGTCAGTAATGCCGGTTGTACAGGTAGCGATATGATAGATATTCAGGTGTTTGATACCCCTGATGCCACAATTACCGACCCTGGCGATTTTTGCTCTGATGATACGCCGCAAGATCTAACAGCAGCTACAGCCGGTGGCACATGGAGTGGTGACGGTATTACTGATGCTTCAGCCGGGACTTTTGATCCATCAATTGCCGGCCCCGGCGATCATGTAATCACTTATACTGTTGGCAGCAGTGGATGTGATGATACATATGATATTACCATAACGGTAAATCCCAGCCCTGATGCGACAATCACCGACCCGGGCGATTTTTGTTCTGATGATACGCCGCAAGATTTAACAGCAGCAACAGCGGGTGGCACATGGAGTGGAAATGGTATTACCGATGCCTCAGACGGGACTTTTGATCCATCTGTAGCCGGTGTTGGTACAAGCACCATCACATACGAAGTCACTGAGTCCGGATGTACAGGCACCGGTAACATTGATATAGAAGTCTATGAAACACCGGATGCCACCATAGATTCTGCCGGTCCGTTTTGTTATGATGATGACCCGGTAACATTATCAGCAGCAACACCTGGCGGTTCATGGTCGGGCACCGGCATTACAGATGACTCTGCCGGCATATTTGACCCGGAAACAGCAGGTATCGGCAGCCATACCATTACATATAGTGTCAGTAGCGGACCATGCTCATCAGATGATCAAGTCGTGATTGATGTTGTGGATGCACCTGATGCCGTGATAGATTCTGTTGGGACTGTTTGTCAGGATGATTCGGCAATTACCTTGTCTGCTGCCACACCAGGCGGCATGTGGAGTGGCACAGGCATTACAGATTCTGTTAATGGTATTTTCGATCCCGGCCAGGCACAGGTAGGCGATAATATAATCACGTATGAGGTATCAATTGGCTCCTGCAGTGGTTCAGACCAAATAACAATAACAGTTATAGAGCAGGCTGAAGCCCAAATAACTGATGCAGGACCTTATTGTTACGGAGATTATACCGCTCAACTACAAGCAAGCAATACCGGTGGTATCTGGACAGGCAATTTTGTTGATAATAACGGCACCTTTGATGTTGGTGATGCCGGTGCCGGTACACATCAGGTAAGTTATATAATACCAGGTACATGCGGAGATACAGCACAGCAGGAAGTTCAGGTTTATCCCACTGGCTTTACTGTAGATTATGAAGTCACAGAGCCATATTGTTATGGTGGTGATAACGGACAAATTGAGTTTGAAGTATCCGGTGGAACGCCACCATACACCTATCAATGGGATTACGGAAGTTCTGATTCGGCGGTAATTGCAGGTTTATCAGCGGGAGAATACAGTTTCACAATTTCCGATGCCAATGGATGTAATATTGAGGTAACCGATATTTTCCTTCAGGAAGGAGACAGGGATTGCCTGAGAATCCCCAATGTTTTCACCCCCAATGAGGATGGGGTTAATGATACATGGATAATCGAAAACCTGGAATATTATCCCGAAGCCAGCGTAGAAGTATATAACCGGTGGGGACAATTGCTGTATGAGGGAGGCCCCGGTACAGATCCGTGGGATGGCACATATAATGGTAAACCTGTACCAACGGGGTCATATATTTATGTTATCAAACCTTTCCGGGGATTGGATGATATTGTTGGTATAGTGACGGTGGTGAGGTGATAATTAAAAACAGGAATGATTGTCATTGAAAATTGAGATTGAAAACCCTGGAGAATTGGTGTTTTAAACTTGATTTTACGCCTGTTACATTGATCTGTTTTCCTGTTACTGTTTCCATAGAGGTCATTATCTCATGGTTGAATCCACATGGATTGATATATTGGTAATAAGCCATGTCAGGGTTTACATTGAGAGCAAAACCATGCATTGTCACAAACCGGCTTGACCGTACCCCAACTGATGCAATTTTTAATGTTTTTCCATGATATTTCATGTCAAGCCAAACGCCGGGAGCATTTGATAAACGTATGCCTTTAATGTTGTATCCATCCAAACACCGAATAATAACTTCTTCGATGTTATGGATGTATTCTTTGGTGTAAAAGCCATGATTTTTCAGATTAATGATGGGATAGCCCACAACCTGACCAGGGCCATGATACGTAATATCCCCGCCTCTGTCAATTCTGATATGGTCGATGTGTTTGGCTTTCATCTCATTTTCATGGAGAAGCAGGTTGTTTATGTTGGCATTACGGCCCAGGGTATAAACGTGGGGGTGTTCACACAAAATAAGGGTATCGTAAAAACCAAGGTCTTTTTCAGTTTTTCGTTGTTGAATGCCAAGGTTGAACAGATGCTTTTGTTTTTCCCAGGCCTGGTTAAAATCAATGGTACCCCAATCTTCAAATTTTCCTTCCATCATGCTTAGAATTTTTAGACTTGTTGGTCAGCGTGATAGGATGACCTGACCAGCGGACCGCTTTCAACAAATGTAAAGCCTTTATCCAGGCCTGTTTGTTTCATTTCATTAAAAGTATCCGGCGTGACATACCGGTCAACAGGCAGATGCTTTACCGTCGGTTGTAAATATTGCCCTATGGTAAGGATTTCACATCCGGCATCCAACAGGTCGTCCATGGTTTTGTATATTTCATCATCGGTTTCTCCAAGGCCAACCATAATACCTGATTTGCTCCGTATTCCCTGTTCGGAAAGGTAACGGATAACATCCAGGCTGGTTTTGTATTGGGCATGGGAACGCACCTGGGGTGTTAATCTTTCCACTGTTTCCACGTTATGACTGACTATGTTGGGTTTTTCCGCTATGATTTTATCCAGTAAATCATGTTTCCCGTTAAAATCGGGAATCAGTGTTTCCATGGTAATAGCCGGGTTTAGTTCATGTATCTCATTGATACAATTAGCCCAGTGAGTTGACCCTTTATCGTGTAAATCATCCCTGTCAACAGACGTTATCACAGCGTGTTTGAGTTTCATGAGTTTGATGGCACGGGCAAGTTTGTCTGGTTCTGCAGCGTCAGGAGGTAATGGTTTTCCTGTTTTTGTGTTGCAAAATTTACATGAGCGCGTGCAGATATCCCCAAGAATCATAAACGTGGCTGTTCGATTTCCCCAACATTCTCCGATATTGGGACATTTTCCGCTTTCACATATTGTATGCAAACGATGTTTATGCACAATATCACTAACAAAATGATAGCTTTCGCCTTTGGGTAATTTTATTTTGAGCCAGTCCGGTTTTCTTTCTCTCATGGTATTACTTTTTTACAAAAATATAAATTAATGGGAAGTAAGGTTATTACTTTGAAAAGAAAACGGATGTAAGAGCATTCTTAAAAGTATTATTAAACTGCCAAATTCTCCAATCATCAGAAATATAAAACATAAATATCCTTGTTAAACAAATCTGAGTTTTATACCTTTGAATTATGTCACGTTATATTCAGGGACTTATTGAACAAGGTGAACATCAGCAACTTGATTTTAAGTATCAGGTAACAGATGCCAAAAAAATTGCCCGTTCCATATCTGCATTTGCCAATACTGAGGGTGGGCGTTTGCTTATTGGGATAAAAGACAATGGCCGCATTGCAGGGATCAAGTCTGAAGAAGAGTATTTCATGATGGAGTCAGCAGCAAATGTATTCTGTAAACCAAGTGTTAACATAAAAGCTAAAACCTGGAACATTAGAGGCAAGCAGGTTTTAGAAGTTATTATTCCAAAACTGGAATTAAGAACACCTATTACTGCCCCTGACCCTGATGGCAACCGGCAGGCTTACGTCAGGCATGAGGATATGAACCTTGTGGCTGATGAAATTTTGCATACCGTCTGGATAAGAAAAAGAAACCACAAAGGGGCATATATTCAGTATTCAGAAAACGAAAAAAATGTGCTGGATAATCTGAAAAATGACAAAATTAAAAGCCTTGATGAATTAATGATGGGTACCGGCCTTAATAGAAACATCTTATCCGACATTCTCATCAATTTTGTCTTGGCTGATATCATTATCCTGCAACCCACCCTCAGTGGAAGTAAGTTTTTGTTAAATCATGATTTCTGCTTTGAAAATTACAAAAAGAATTATCCCAAATAATATTATGAGCTATACATACAATTATCCCAGGCCCATGGTAACAGTAGATGCATTGGTATTCACAGGCAATGCCGATGACAGGCACGTGCTTCTTATCTATCGCAAAAATCCACCTTTTAAAGGGTATTGGGCATTACCTGGCGGTTTTATCGAAATGGATGAATCCCTCGAGCATGCTGTTGTAAGAGAACTGAAAGAAGAAACAGGTTTGGAAATACCCGGTTTCAGACAATTACAAGCCTTTGGGAAACCAAATCGTGACCCAAGAGGCAGAACCATTTCTGTTGTTTTTATCAAACAACTTGACAAATTTCAAGAACCAAAAGCAGGTGACGATGCTGAAAAAGCTGCCTGGTTCTCTCTCGCAAAACTACCTCCATTGGCTTTTGACCATGATAAAATAATTAAAGTAGGGTTAAAATTTATCTCGGATAAATAATACAATAAGTTAGAAAAAAAGTCGTTTACAATATGAATTAAAAACAAAACAGCATTGGTATTTTCAAATCATTTTTAATAACGTTCTCAATTACGGTTAATTTTTTATACCCCTTGTTATTAATAATAAAAAAACAGTGATTATGGCCAATCCGGGTTCCTACCTTACGGCTTGAGTTTTCATGCTCTGAAACTATCCCCAAATACCTGTCTATTACTTTCATGACCGTCCCGGATTGGCTTTCACTGTTTTTTATTCAACCTACTCCCTTTTTTTATTGTTTCGTTTTTACCCTATTTTACTGTGTATAATAATATAATTAGTGTGTGTCCATAGAGTAAGTGTTCCTGCATAAAGTTGGTCATTTATCTATAATTGAATTGAATAATGGGAGTCCGAAGACCGAAGTCAGAAGTCAGAAGTAAAGATACATTATTAAAGTAAAAATTAATTAATATGATATCCTCCGATTCCCGAATGGTTTTTTTCATCAGGGAAAAATTTTGAACCCTTAAATATTTTTTTCTGTAAAACCATTTTTATACTTTTGGACTTTTAAACCCATTTGGTCGAAAATTCTAATTGTATGAAAAAATCAGATACCATAAAGGGAAAACTGATTATCGCTGCCCAGAAGTGCTTTTCCCGCTTCGGTTTCGAAAAAGCAACCATGAATGATATCGCCCGTGAAGCACGCAAAGGCAAATCTTCATTGTACTATTATTTCAAAAGTAAAGAAGATATTTTCGAAGCTGTGGTAAAAACCGAAGCAGAAAATTTCAAAGATGAAGTAAATAAGGCCATGAACCAGGAAAATGACCTGAAAACACGCGTAAGCTTGTATTTTACACTCAGAATGAAACGCTTTAAAGAATTGGTAAACCTGTATGCCATCATGCGTGATGATTACCTCGAAAAACTTGATTTTATCGAAAACATTCGTGAAACATATGACAAAGAAGAACTGGAATTTATTCAGTCTATGTTGCAGGAAGGGGTTGAAAAAAATGAATTTCATGTAAAAAGCATTACAGACACCAGTTATGCTTTGGCTGCAGCCCTTAAGGGACTTGAATTTCCACTCTTTTTTAACCCGAACGAACAAAAATTATCCGAACGCATTGATGCATTGCTCGACATTTTGTTCTATGGTATTGTAAAAAAATGAAACAATTAATATCACACATATTACGACTTATTGTATTGCTGTCAACAGTATTTATGCCATTATCAGGCATAAGTCAGGAAAATGACAGCCTGCTGGACCTGCAAACCTGTAAGCAAATGGCAATGGAGCATAACCGGAAAATTAAAATGGCAGATTTGCAGATCAATATGGCTGAACAAAACCGTAAGTCAGCATTTACCTCCTTTTTTCCTGATGTTGATCTTACAGCACAGTATCTGCGGACCAACAACAGTTTTCGTTTGCTCGATGAGAATATGTTTTTTCCCGTGGTGCCTTTTTGGGCAATAGACCAGGAAAACATGAGCCTTGTGCCTGAAGTAGAAGAGAACCCTTTGATTTACGGAACGATGATAGATGCTGAAAACTTTGATCTGGAATCATTAGACCCCGCAAATTTAGACCTGGAAAACTTAGACCCGGAAACATGGGAAGTGATGTATGATGATGAAGGCAATCCGGTCTTTTTACAATACGGTTACATCCCTTCGGAGGAAATGACATTCGGTAGCCGCAACAACTACATTATAAATGGTGGCATTACACAACCTATTTATCTGGGAGGTAAGATCCGCAGCCAGTACAGAATTGCCAAAATTACCAAAGACATACAAAAGCAGCGTAAATCAAAGAGCGAAGATGAGATATTATATGAAGTAGAAAAAGTGTACTGGAAAATTGTCAGCCTGCAGGAAAAAAAAGAAATGGCAGATACTTATAAAACCATGCTTGATACACTGGTGAAGGACCTTGAAAATATCCTTGACGAAGGGATCATCACCAGGAATGACTTGCTGAAAGCCCGGAAAAAACAAAACGAAGTGGTATATCAGCAATTCAGAGCAAAAAACGGCATAAGACTGGCAAGCATGGCATTAAACCAGCTCATCGGAAGATCACTTGATTCGGTTACACAAGTAGAAGGAGAGCTTGGTTCTGTACGCATTTTTACCGACAGGGATAATATGATACAGCAGGCCATTGAAAAACGCCCTGAACTGGAAATGATCGATAAAAGTGTTGAATTGGCAGATGAATCGGTAAAACTCGCATGGTCGAGGTTTCTGCCTAATATTATAGGTACAGCCAATTACACATATTACAACCCCAATCCATACAATGGTTTTACTGAAGAATTCGGCGGGGATTACAACCTCGGCATTACCTGCCGCATACCCATCACCAGTTGGGGTGACAGGGTTCACTCCCTGAAAGCCGCAAAGCAATTACGGGAATTATCAGATCTCAACCGTAAAGAAACACAGGAAAAAATCAGCCTGGAAGTACAACAGGGCTGGAATACATACCTTGAAGCATTTGAAAAAGTAAATGTCAAAGAAAAAGGGCTTGAACAGGCTGAAGAAAACCTGCGAATCATGCAGGATAAATTTGATGAAGGCATGATAACAACCAGTGATCTGCTTGAAGCACAGGCATTGTGGCAGGAAGCTTATGCAGAGCTGATAGAAGCAAAAACAGAATTACGAACAAAAGAAATTGAGATAAAAAAACTAAGCGGACAATTATGATACAGGCAAAATTCAATACCATTAATACCCTGGTGCTGTTTGCATTATCCGTTATCCTTATATCCTGCAACGGCAAACAGGACACGCAGGAAGAAGACAAAGATGACAGGATCAAAGTGATAACAGCTAAGGCAAATGAAGAAGTGTACACACATCAACTGGAGTTTTCGGGTTCTGTTTTGCCTATGCGTGAAGCTAACCTCGGTTCTTCCATGCCCGGGAAAGTAGAAAAATTTATTTATGATAAGGGAAGCCATGTCAACAAAGGAGACACATTGGCATATCTTAGCTCTGAAATGCTAACCCAGGCAAAAATTGAACGCCAGGCCCTCCAAAAGGATTTTGACCGCATCAAACGGCTGTATGAAAAAAAATCGGTAAGTGAAATGAAATACGACCACCTCAAAGCAGAACTCGAGGCAGCCCGGGTTAAAACAGATATGTTACGTAAAAATACAAGTGTGGTTGCCCCTTTTTCAGGGGTCATTGCGGATTATTTGCTTGAAGAAGGGGAAAATTTCTTTTTTACACTTAATATGGAACCCGGATATTCTAACACATCAGGTATTTTACGCCTGATGCAATTGAACCCGGTTAAGGTAGAAATAGAAGTCAATGAAAAGGAGCTTAACCATATCAAAAAAGGACAACACGTTGATATTATACCCGATGCTTTTCAGGATAAAAGGTACAAAGGAACCATCCATTATGTGGAACCTATGTTGTCAACCATGACACACTCTGCCACTGTAGAAATTTCCGTGCCCAATCCGGGACAGGCATTAAAACCCGGCATGTATGTGCGTTGTGTTGTGGACGCCAGCCGGCTTAGCGGAATATTTATTCCTGTGGATGCCATCATAAGGCAACAGGGATCACCTGACGAACATGTTTTTGTTGTCAAAGACAGTATTGTGAAAAAACAATATATCCGCCGCATCGAAAACAAAGGGACTAAAGTCAGGGTTGACAGTATCAATGCAGGTGATACTGTTGTCATTAAAGGAAAAGACAAATTATCAAACGGAAGTAAAATTAAGATAACAAATGCCCGAATGGTTAAATAACAAATATCAAATCACAAATAAATCTCAATTACGCAATGTCAAAAATGACAAACAATAACCAAACA